>JAZSAS010000038.1:0-15250 GCA_045602005.1 Clostridia bacterium | reverse complement strand
CTCATTTTGCACATAAGACAAAACATCATCAATGGAAGTCACGCCCATTTTAATACCGGCATCACATTCTCTGAGTAGCTTAATCGTATCTTGTTCAATCATGGTTAAAACCTCCTTTTAAAGGAAGTATTCCCCGATGATGCCAGTTTATGCAACTGAAAAAATAAGAATTTTATTGTTTGGCATGCCACAATGCAATTAAGAAAATGCCTTTAATAATGATATCTTCTACGGCAACGTATTAAAAAAAATATTGTTACACAAAAGGCCAAAAACTCTGCAAGAACAATCGAACCCCAAATACCATTCACATCCATAATCAGTGGGAGAATCAACACACTCAGGGATTGGAATACCAAAATCCGCAAAACAGAAATCAATGCCGATACACCCCCATTTCCCAATGCCGTAAAAAAGGCAGAGCCAAAGATGGGAAACCCCACCAGCAAAAATGAGATTGAGAAAATTCGCAATCCGTCGACAGTTATATCATGCAACAACTGATCATAGCCTACAAACAGATTAGCAACAACATTTGATAAAAGCAACGATGAAACCGCCATTACAAAACCTATAACACTCATCAACACAATGCTTTTACGCCGCAAATTTTTCAACTCATGGGTATTGCCTGCGCCATAGTGAAAGCTGACCACCGGTGCACTGCCTATCGCATAACCAAAGAAAATCGCCACAAAAATAAAGCTGACATACCCAATCACACCATAGGCCGCAATGCCGTTTTCGCCTAAATACCGCATCAATTGAAAATTATACAGCATTGTCACAAAGGATGCAGAAGCATTACTTGCCAACTCAGAAGAACCATTTAAACAGGTTTGCAAAAGAACGTTTCCATAAAAGCTGGTTTTTCCCAAGCTTAACAAGCTGTCATTTTTTCTGGCAAAATAAATAATGGGAATCAACCCGCCCATCGCCTGACTGATAGCCGTTGCCACCGCTGCTCCAATGATGCCGAACGGAAAAATACCCACCAATAGCGCATCCAGCACAATGTTAACACACCCTGCCAAAACAGCGACCGCTAATCCAAGCTTTGGTTTTTCCGCTGATACAAAAAACGATTGAAAAACGTTTTGCAGCATAAAAAAAGGCAAGGCTGCATAGATAATTCGTCCATAAGCCAAACAATCTGTCAGCATTTCTCCCTCAGCCCCTAAAAAAACAGCCATTGGCCGAAGAAAAATCTCTCCTAAAACAGTAATGATAACACCGCCGATGATGGTAACATAAACCAACATAGAAAAATAGCGGTTTGCCTTTTCCGGTTCCCCCATCCCCAGCATTCTAGCAACAACAGCGGTTCCACCAGCACCAATCATGAAGCCCAAAGCACCCATCAACATAAAGGGCGGATAAATCAAATTGACAGCAGCAAAATCAGTTTTACCTGCGAAATTGGAAATAAACAAGCCGTCTACCACACTGTAGACAGAGGTAAAAATCATCATAATCACAGACGGTAATACAAAACGCAGTAATTTATGATAACTAAAATGGTCTGATAACTGAATTCGCACGCTGATTCCCCTTTCAATTTATGTTGGTTTTATATAAAATCTAAGTTCATATATTATAATATGAACCGTCTTTCTTGTCAATAAAATTCTTAACAATTTATGAATATATAATAATAAATTGACAAGGACTTTGAAAAAATGGTATAATATAATCAATAAATGAGGAGGAAGCCGGATGCATCATAAAAAGTCACTTCATCGTTTTCATATAGGAAATTTTTTGATTTTAACTCTTGCAGGTTTCATCAACGCTTTTGGTGTTACAGCCTTTTTAGCTCCTGTCAAACTGTATGACAGCGGTATTTCCGGCACTTCAATGCTGCTATCGCAATTAACACCGCCATATCTTTCCCTGTCTTTTTTCCTGTTGATACTAAATATTCCGCTTTTTTTATATAGCTGGAAGAAGCAAGGTGCCATTTTTACCGTTTATTCTCTTTATGCGGTTGCGGTCTATTCGTTGGGTGCCTGGCTCATTACAGATGTGCTCCCTATTGATGTAAGCTTCACGTCTCCCCTGGCAGGTAATGATTTGCTATTATGTGCCATTTTTGGCGGTTTGATTTCCGGTGTTGGCAGCGGGTTAACGATTCGATACGGCGGTGCTATCGACGGCGTTGAAGTTATGGCTGTGATTTTTGCAAAAAGAATTGGTATGACCGTTGGCACCTTTGTCATGATTTATAACGTGATGTTATATGTCGTCTGCGGTATTGCCATGGGTAGCTGGATTCTACCTCTTTACTCCATTGTCACATATGCCGCCGCACTGAAAACCATTGACTTTATTGTTGAGGGTCTTGACCGTTCAAAGGCTGTTATGATCATCACAGAAATGCCTGATGAAGTCTCTCAGGTATTAACCGAAGAATTTGAAAGCGGCGTAACAATTCTTCATGCCAAAGGCGGATATTCAAACACCAATAAAAACGTTGTATATTTCGTGATGAATCGGTTTCAAATCGGTAAAATGAAGGATATTGTCCATGAGGTTGACCCCAAAGCCTTCATGACCATTACAGAAGTGGCAGATGTGTTCAAAAGCATGCACGGATAAAACAATGATACTAAAAAGGAGCAGTTCCCTGCTCTTTTTTTTCTTCCATATTTTCTCGTTGATACATAGAAAACTTAATGAATTGTCTCAACTTTAATGATGTTGGTATTACCCGACCGGCCGTTAATCTGACCGCCGGTGAGAACAACGTTATCCCCTTGCTTAAGACTGAATAATTCCTTAACACGATGCAGGGCTGTGTAGAACATAACCTCCATCGACGTGAATTCCTCACAGAGAACCGGTGTTACACCCCAACTCAGATTTAATTTTCGCCAAACCTTTTCTTCGGTGGTTGTTCCCATAATATCCACCGGGCACCGGAACCGGCTGACCATTCTGGCGGTTCTTCCGCTAAGGGAGTTAACAACAATGGCTCTTGCTTTCACATCAATAGCCATAGAACAAGTGGAATGGGAAATAGCATCTAAATTATTGCGAATTTCAAATTCCGTAGATTTAAATCTATTAATATAGTGAATCGTACCTTCCGTAAACTCAGCGATTTCAACCATATTTTTCACTGCTTCAACAGGATATTTTCCCGATGCTGTTTCACCGGAAAGCATAACCGCAGAGGTTCCATCATACACAGCGTTGGCAACATCAGAAATTTCAGCTCTGGTGGGTCTGGGGTTTGTAATCATAGACTCCAGCATTTCTGTTGCGGTGATTACCCGAATGCCCAAAAGACGGCATTTGTTAATCAAATATTTCTGAATGGAGGGCACCTCCATAAAAGGAATCTCAACGCCCAAATCTCCACGTGCAATCATAATGCCGTCAGCCAACTCACAAATTTCCTCCACGTTATCAACGCCGGCACGGTTTTCAATTTTGGCAATGATATCAATTTCACTGCCGCCATTTTCATCTAAAAAGTTGCGCAAATCTTGCACATCTTGTTTTTTTGAGACAAAGGAGGCAGCCACAAAATCTACATCATTTTGAATACCAAAGAGCAAATCTGCCTGATCCTGCTCGCTGAGAAATGCATGCTTCATTACAATCCCCGGAAAGTGCATGCTCTTTCTGTCAGACAATTCTCCGCCGACAACAACCCGGCAAACGGCATTGTTTCCGCTGATTTCCGTCACTTCGAAAATCACAAGACCGTTGTTGACGGTGATGGTATCCCCCACCTTTAGCTCATCTATCAGCTTGTCATAATTAACCGAGACCCGCTCCTGATTTCCTATCACGTCCTCTGTCGTGAAAGTAAAGATATCCCCGTCAGAGAGGGTAATTTTTTTGTTTTCAAAGGTTTTAATTCGATACTCCGGCCCCTTGGTATCCAGCATAATGGCAACGGGTTTATTCAGTTTTTCCCGCACTTTTTTTAAAAGATCAATCTTTTTCTGATGATCTTCATGTGTGCCGTGGGAAAAATTGAGCCTTGCCACGTTCATTCCCTCAAGGCACATTCGTGTAAGCGTTTCTTCATTGTCGCAGGCAGGTCCAATGGTGCAAATAACTTTGGTTTTTCTCATTTTTATGGCTCCTTGGTTCTTCTGTTGTCTATATAATTAGTATGTCAAATTTATCGCTTATCTTACCTCCGGCAAGACATATTTTGAAGAATACGCCAAATATTTCTTCTTAAAATCCGAATTTTCAGATTTCAAAATTTGCAAACTCTCATGCATGCTTAAACTATGAGTGGATTCAATGATACAGCCGGCAATATTATCGCAGTGATCAGAGGTGCGTTCAAAGTTTGTAAGCAAATCGGACCAAACAAAACCTGCTTCAATGCTGCAGTTGCCATGTTGCAGACGCAGAATGTGATTGGCACGGAGTTTTTCCTTCATTTTATCAATGAGTTCCTCTAAAGGCTCAATATTGAAAGCGGCCTCAAGATTTTCTTCCAAAAAGGCAGTCAGGGCAAGGTCAGTAATTTCTTTAACAGCCTCGGCAAGAACCTTCAGTTCTGTCTGTGCCACATCACTAAACTCAATTCCCTTTTGCCTTAGCTCCTCAGCAGATTCTAAAATGTTTACACTGTGGTCAGAAATCCGCTCAAAATCGCCAATCATGCGATGCAGCTTAGCTGCCTCGGCGCTGGAGATTTCATCTAGGTGATGAGAGCTAATTCTCACCAGATAATCTCCAATGATATCCTCATAGTGGTCACTTTCTTCTTCTTTCTCACGAATTTCCTCTGCAACCGATTCCTTGTAGTCATACAGCATATCAATACTGGAATGCAAGGCTGAAACAGAGCATTTTGCCATGTCGTGTGCAAAGCGGCGGCAGTGGTCCAGTGCAACAGTTGGTGTTGCCAGCAAGCGTTCATCCAATTCTGTTTTCTGCTCTTTGCTCTTAGCATCAGGCACTAAGATGCAAACCAATTTTTCCAGAATACCGCTCATAGGCAACAAGATAAGGGTGCATGCCACATTGAAAATTGAGTGAGCAACCGCAATACCAAAATGAGTGGCAGCGGCACTTAAAATCACTGGTGCAAAAACTGCCTTCACAATATAAAGAACAATCAGCAAAATAATCGTTCCAATTACGTTAAAAGACAAGTGTACCAACGCCACACGCTTGGCATTTCTGTTGGCACCAAAAGAAGATAAAATAGCCGTAATGCAAGTGCCGATATTTTGACCCATAATGATGGGAAATGCCGCACCATAAGTAATTTGCCCGGTAACGGTAAGGGCTTGTAAAATACCCACAGAGGCTGAACTTGACTGAATAATCGCCGTCAGCACAGCACCGGCAAGAACGCCCAGAATCGGGTTTGTAAACATAATAAACATGTCACGGAATGCAGGCACATCACGCAAGCCGGCAACAGCATTTGACATGAAATCCATACCGAACATTAAAACGGCAAAACCCAGAAGAATCATGCCGGTATCTTTTTTCTTGTTGGTTTTGCCAAACATCAAAAAGATAATACCAATCAGCGCTAAAACCGGTGTAAAAGACGTTGGCTTAAGAAGCTTCATAAAAAAATTGTTGCTTTCAATGCCGCCAAGGCTTAAAATCCATGACGTAATCGTTGTGCCAATGTTACTGCCCATAATTACACCGATGGACTGCTTCAAGGTCATGATGCCTGAGTTTACAAAACCAACAACCATAACAGTGGTGGCAGATGAGCTTTGAATGATTGCCGTAACGGCAAGACCGGTTAAGAAGCCGGCAAATTTATTGGTTGTCAGCTTGCCGATTAGTGCACTAAGTTTATTACCCGCACGACGCTCCAAAGCGTCTCCCATCAGATTCATACCAAAGAGAAATAAACATAAACCACCGATTAAATTCAATACATCAAAAAAATTCATTTGTTCCTTCCTTTCTGTCAATGATTATCTATTATACTGCTATATAATCATCTAAAAAGATGTTGATTTTCAAATATACTTATTAACATGCGAAAAAAGAAAATAATATGTAATCTAATTTACTCCAATATACATTATATCAGGAAATGGTATTAAAATCAACATTTTTCCGTAAAAAAAGTCCATTTGCATTTAGCAAATGGACTTTTAAAAATGATACTACTGCAACTCTTTCGATGCATCATCACCCTGACAACCACAGCAAGAAGTTTCGTTTCCCTTACTCTTGCAATTGCATGCAGCCGGACAGCCAATACATTTCACACCGCTTTTTTTTGCTTTAATAATGTATCCAAGCGCCAGCCCCACAACAATCAGCAAAACCGCCGCAATGATAAAGTCTGTCATTGTCACTAACTCCTTATTTTTTGGATTATGCCTTCATGTTCATTACATATTCAGATTTAAGATCTTGATTTGTCCTCATAATCAAACACACAACAATCGCAGCCATAACAGCAACGGCAATTATGCCGGGAATAAATCCGGTACCAAGATGACCTTCCGTAATCAAGGTGCCAAGCTGATATACCAAGAATGCCACTGTGTAGCCGGTGCCCAGTTGTAGGGCAATGCCACCGAATAACCACTTTTTGCTCTTAATCTCAGAGTTCATGGCACCAATAGCCGCAAAGCAAGGAGGTGTAAACAAATTAAACATCAGGCAAGCCAAAGCTGCAGCTGCACTCATGCCAAGCATGGTAGCAACTTCGCTGGCACCACCAATCAACGCCAGCTCTTCTATATCAATAAAATTGGTGATTCCATATACAACAGCCAGCGTGCCCACAACATTTTCCTTGGCAATAAACCCGGTAACAGCCGCTGCTGCCTGCTGCCAAACACCAAATCCCAAAGGAATCAGTAAAATTGCAATAGGAGACGCAATGCTTGCAAGAATGGAAGTGTGTTCCATGCCCTCTTCAACAAGCTGGAAGTTCCAGGTGAAGTTTTGCATAATCTGCACCAAGGTATTACAAATTAAAATAACAGTGCCTGCCTTCACAATATAGGCCCAGCCACGGGAGCACATAGAAAGAAATGCTCTTTTAAGACTAGGAGCCTTATATTCAGGCAATTCAATAATAAAGAAAGATTTTCTTCCCTTATGGCCGGCAATCTTATTCACCAGCAATGCTCCAAGAAAAATCAACAAAATGCCAACAAAATACATCAGTGTGCCAACCCAGGAGGCATCACCAAAAAACACGCCGGCAAACAAAGCAATAACCGGCAGTTTCGCACCGCAGGGCATGAAAGGAGCCAGCATCGCTGTAGCTCGTCTTTCTCTCTCATTACGAATGGTGCGACACGCCATAACGCCGGGAATGGCACATCCGGTTCCGATAACAAAAGGAATAACAGATTTTCCGGATAAACCGACCTTTTTGAAAACGGGGTCAAGCACAACACTGACACGTGCCATGTAACCGCAGTCTTCCAATAAAGCAATTAAGAAATACATAACCATAACCAGGGGCAAAAAGCCTACAACTGCACCGACACCGCCAATGATACCATCAACTAAAATCGCCTTTAGCAGCGGATGTGCATTTTCGATCAGTCCGCCAACCCATTCCTGGAATATTTCAATCCAGGCAACCAGAGTATCCGCCAAAAACGGACCAAAGCTCGACTGAGATATGTCAAACACCAAAAACATTACAAATGCAAAAACGGGAATGCCGAGCCATTTGTTGGTTAAAACAGCATCAATTTTATCTCCAAAATTCTTTTCTTTTGTCAGAACCTTACGGGTCTCAACTTTTGCAACTATCTCGTTCACAAAGGCAAACCGCTTTCTGTCGGCAAATTCAACAACTGCTTTATTGGTTAAGTCAATATCACCCTGCACATAGGGTGCTTTGTGAGAGAATCCCTTCCTAGCTATTGCCGTTTCAATCAATGTGGCCAGACCATTTTTGCGTGATAGTGCAGAAGCGGTCTCAACCACAGGGCATCCAAGCTTTTCAGAAAGAAGCGCCACATCAATTTTTGTGTTCTTTTTTTCATTGATATCACTTTTGTTCAAAGCCACAACCACAGGAATACCCAATTCCAAAAGTTGTGTTGTGAAAAATAAGCTCCTACTCAGGTTAGTCGCATCTACAATATTGATAATAACATCAGGATTTTCATTTTTTACATAAGTGCTGGTGATGCTTTCCTCAGAAGTAAAAGGAGACATGGAATATGCTCCCGGAAGGTCAACTGCAATCAGCTCTTCTGTTCCATTATATATATTTTTTTTAATGAAAGCTTCTTTTTTGTCAACGGTAACGCCCGCCCAGTTGCCAACACGCTCATTTTTACCTGTCAGCGCATTATACATCGTGGTTTTACCGCTGTTTGGATTGCCCGCTAAAGCAATTCTCATGTTAGTTCCTCCTCGATATAATGAATATAATCATACATTTTCCATTATTTCTCTCCCGTATCGTTAGTTAAAACTAACCGGAATGCAAAAAAATATCTATCTACCCTATAATATTAGAGAAAACAATGTTTCAAAGTCTTGGAATAAATTCGTTAAATCATGATAGCAGATGCCAATTGTTTGTCAATGTTATACCGACCATCCTTAATCGAAACCACACAGCCGCCTTTTAAATGGGAAATGACTGTAATCGGCTCACCGCTATAACATCCTAATGAAAAAAGAAATGCATTCAGTTCTTCATCGTCTGTATCAATCTGTTTAATCGTATATTCTTTGCCCTCCTGCGCATCTAACAGACTCATAATGACACCTCTAAATACAAACTTCAGTTAGTTAGAATTAACTAACTTCAATATATTTTACCAACAACTTCCGTTTTTGTCAAGTCTTTTTTTGTTTTTCGTTATAATTTTTTTTATATTTTTTGTTATTTAGCATATGAATGCGTTTTTTCGTTGACAAAGTTCCTGAAAAATGATACAATATTTCGTACATGTTTTTTGTATATTAAACCGTTTTTTCTTAGGAGGTCTCATTCATGAAAATAGCTTTTTCAACTCTGGGCTGTCCGGATTTTTCATGGACTGAAATGTATACCATGGCAAAGGATCTGGGGTTTGACGGAATTGAAGTTCGTGGTCTTGGTGCTGACATTAATGCAGCCATGGCACCGCCTTTTACCGAACAACGTCTACCCGAAACCCTTAAAAAGCTTCGGATGCTGCGTTTGGAAATCCCCTGCCTTTCTTCCGATTGCTGCCTGAAAGATGCCGATGCTGCCGAAGAGAATAAGAAGGAACTCCTACAATACATAGAGCTGGCACAAAAACTGGGCACGCCCTACATTCGTGTGCTGGCTGACCGTGACATTGCTCCTGAGGGAGAGGTCAACGACGAAGACATCATCAGCCAGTTATTAGAACTGGCTCCTGCCGCAGAACAAGCGGGAGTTACACTTTTGATTGAAACCAACGGTGTTTATGCTGATACGGACAGACTTCGGGCACTGTTAGAAAAAATCCCCAGTGACGCTGTTGGTGCTCTGTGGGATATGCACCATCCCTATCGTGTGATGAACGAAAGTCCCGAAGCAACCGTGCAAAATCTGGGGGCCTATATTAAACATGTACATATTAAAGATTCTATCGTGACAAACGGCTCAGTGGCTTATCGCATGGTAGGTGAAGGCGATTTGCCTCTTGCTGATATGCTCCTTGCCCTTTCTTCAATTAACTATGATGGTTACATTTCTTTAGAATGGGTAAAGCGCTGGGCACCGGAGCTGGAAAACGCAGGCATTGTATTCCCTAAATTTGTGCACTACATCAGCAAATATATACAAAAAACCATTGTTGAACGTCCTTTGCTTGACAATGCAACAAAAACCGGTAAATATATTTGGGAGAAATACTCTTTAATTGACCTGACCTTCCCCCAACTGCTTGACGAAATGGCAGACACTTTCCCCGACCAGTATGCATTCCGTTTCACCACTTTGGACTATACAAGGACATATGCAGAATTTCGGGAGGATGTTGACACCTTTGCCCGTGCATTGATTTCCATGGGCGTGAAAAAAGGTGATAAAGTTGCTATTTGGGCCACAAATATGCCCCAGTGGTACATCACCTTCTGGGCAACCGTTAAAATTGGTGCCGTTTTAGTAACGGTTAATACTGCCTATAAAATTCACGAGGCAGAATATTTGCTTCGTCAATCTGATACCCATACCTTGGTTATGGTTGACGGCTATAAGGATTCTGATTATGTTGGCATCATTAAGGAGCTTTGCCCTGAGCTGGCAGACCATAATCCTCACCAGCCGCTGCATTGCCAGAAACTTCCGTTTTTGCGGAATGTTATCACGATTGATTCCCGCCAGACCGGTTGCCTTACATGGGATGAGGCTGTTGCCAAATCTGAGGAGACACCTGTTGAAGTTGTCTATCACCGTGCTGCGATGATTAACCGCCACGATGTGTGCAACATGCAATATACCTCCGGTACCACCGGTTTTCCTAAAGGTGTTATGCTCACCCACTACAATGTTGTGAACAATGGTAAAAGCATTGGCGACTGCATGGATTTATCCACTGCTGACAGAATGATGATTCAGGTGCCCATGTTCCACTGCTTCGGCATGGTGCTTGCCATGACCGCCTGCATGACCCACGGTGTGACCATGTCGCCTCTGCCCTATTTCCGTCCCAAACAGGCATTAGAATGTATTACCAAGGAAAAAATCACCTGTTTCCACGGCGTGCCCACAATGTTTATTGCACTTTTAGAGCATGAAGATTTCGATAAAACCGATTTTTCACACATGCGCACCGGTATCATGGCCGGCAGTCCCTGCCCCGTTAAGGTAATGCAGGATGTGGTGGATAAAATGCACATGAGCCAGATTTCAATTGTTTATGGTCAAACCGAGGCATCCCCCGGTTGCACCCAGAGCCGTGTTGACGATCCTTTAGATGTGCGTGTGAACACCGTGGGCACCAATCTGCCCGGTGTGGAATGTAAAATCGTTGACCCTGAAACGGGTGAAGAGCTGCCCGATAACGTTGATGGTGAATTTGTTGCCAGAGGCTACAACATCATGAAGGGTTATTATAAAATGCCCGCCGCTACTGCAGCTGTTATTGACGAAGATGGCTGGCTGCACACCGGCGATTTGGCACGTCGCCTGCCTGACGGTAACTTTAAAATCACCGGACGTATTAAGGATATGATTATCCGTGGCGGTGAGAACCTTTACCCCAAGGAAATTGAAGACTTTATTTACACTCATCCAAAAGTAAGCGATGTGCAGGTCATTGGCGTTCCTGATAAACAATACGGCGAAGAAATTTGCGCCTGTGTTATTTTAAAGGAAGGCGAAACCATGACAGAAGAAGAGTTGAAAGATTTTGTCCGCACTCACATGGCAAAGCACAAAACACCACGCTATGTAGATTTTGTTGATTCCTTCCCTATGAATGCTGCCGGAAAGATTTTGAAATATAAAATGCGGGAAAATGCCGTTGAACGGTTTAATCTGCACGATGCAAAGAACACCGTAACCGCATAATAATATAAAATAACAGTCTGTATCAAAAGATACAGACTGTTATTTTATTGTTCCATGTGTCTTCCTAAAAAGCCGGCTGCTGACTGAGCCAGTTTTTCCTCTACTTCACCCATCTGAGTTGCCGTCTCGTTGGATAAAAAAACCACTGAACCAATTGTGTCACCTTCAGATATGATTGGCACCACCACACCGGCTGTGTATTTTTCACTACCCTCAATAACATTGACCTTCTTGTCGTCCCCTCGTTTCATCACAAAGGTTGACTTATCTTCCATCATTCTCTCAAGCTCAATGCTGATTTTCTTCTCTGTCAACTCTCGTTTTGGCACACCGGAAACGGCAATGATATTGTCTTTGTCTGTAATGCAGGCAGGATGTCCGCTGGTTTTTGACAACGTTTCAGCATATTCTAAGGCAAAATCTCCCAACTCACCAATGGGCGAATATTTTTTAAATATAACTTCTCCGTCTCGATTGGTAAATATTTCAAGTGGATCACCTTCACGAATTCGCATAGTCCTGCGGATTTCTTTGGGTATTACAACGCGGCCAAGGTCGTCGATTCGTCTTACAATGCCTGTGGCTTTCAATTTAACTCCTCCATTTTATATAATCATCTTGCAGACAAATAAACTGCTTCTCAAACTTAGTGTTTGCCATTATTTGTTTTTTATTCTATGTTTTTTGACAAAAAAGTAAATTCTGCAGTTTGTCCTCTCGCCAATGCATTCTAACTAATGCTTGACAGACCTAGATACATATGATATATTTAAGGTATGAAAAAGATGATTTTCACACGACTTTTGTTGATTTTTGTCGTTTGTGCGACAATTCTGCTTTTAAAACCACCCTGTCTTTTCACAAAACTGTTGGGCATCACTTGTCCCGGCTGTGGTTTGGTTCGGGCAACGTATGCTTTATTTCGGCTTAATTTTTCAGCAGCCTTTCACTATAATCCTTTGATTTTTCTTGCTCCGGCTGTCATTTGGCTGATTGTCACAGAAGGACACATGGTGAAAAATCCGCACATAAACCGACTAATTTTGGTAGGTATCATGATGTGCATCATGATCTATATATTATTAAAAATACTATGAGGGGGATAAAAATGTATTGCAAAAATTGCTCCAAAGAAATGGATCCTAATGCCGTCATTTGCATCAATTGCGGTGTAAAAGCAGGTGACGGTGCAAAATACTGTCAGAACTGCGGCAACGAAACAATGTCTGGTGCTGCTGCATGCGTTAATTGCGGTGCTGCCTTGACACCATCTGTAAATCCCGCAACGCAAAAGTCTAAAATTGCTGCCGGAGTTTTGGGCATTTTATTGGGAACTTTCGGCATTCACAATTTCTACCTTGGTTTCACTGGAAAGGCAGTTGCACAACTTTTAATCAGTATATTGAGTTGTGGTACCTTGTCGCTTGTAAGCGGAATTTGGGGACTAATTGAAGGAATTATGATTCTCACCGGTTCTATCAACGCAGATGCAACTGGAACGCCCCTGAAAGACTGATATATAAACAGCAAAAGCTGTCACGTTTTTTGCGTGGCAGCTTTTTTAAAATCATTATTTTAAAATATTACGACACCATTAATGGTTTACATTCATGACAAGCCTTTTTAAAAATCGGCAAAGCATATAAAGAGCCGGCGCAGAATAACCCTTGATTTTTTTCCTTTAAAGCGAAGGCTCGCATAACCGCCTCCTCAGGATTCGCTATGGCCTCTACAGGAATATTCAACGTTTTTGACGCCTGCAAAAGCTCAGAAATCCGTGCCGTTCGTGGGTTTGGCACCTCTGTTAATATCAACCGGCTGCATTGACGCGCAAATGCCGTAAGCGCCGTTTGATAATCCTTATCTCCCAGCATGGCAATCACACCCACAAACTCTGTTTGTGGATAACATGTCTGCAGGGTTTCGCAAAAAGCATGCACACCGTTTACATTATGAGCACCATCTAAAATTACTGGCGGATTTTCTGAAAGAATTTCAAACCGACCCGGCCATCTGCATTGCAATAAACCGGAACGAATAGCCGTCTCCGACACAGAAATACCCTGTTCCTGCAAGGCAGACACTGCAGACAACGCCAACGCAGCATTAAACACCTGATGGTTACCGGGTAATAATACTTTTAATGACGTAAACTTGTCATTAGAAAAAACACTGCCCGATGCGTCGCTCTTTTCAATGCTGATGTTTTTCACATCCGGAATATATAGCGGGCAACCCTTTTTGATTGCTTCGTTTTTAATCACAGAAAAGCTTTCTTCAGGCTGATAAGGATATATCGCCACAGGGCAACCGGAACGAAAAATGCCACACTTTTCCCTCGTGATTTCCTCTAGCGAATGCCCCAAAAATGCAAGATGGTCGTAATCAATGCGAGTCAAAACCGAAACCATAGAATGTTCCATCACATTGGTGGCATCTAGCCTCCCGCCCATGCCGGCCTCTACAATGACAAAATCACAACCCGTATCTTTAAAATATGCATAGGCTGCAGCTGTTATGATTTCAAACTCTGTGGGATGCATAAAACCCGACCGCTCCATGCTGTCTGCACACTCCGCAGTTTGGCCGATAACGGATGCAAACGCATGTTCATCAATGGGCCTGCAATTCAGCTGAATCATTTCCCGCCGGTTTTCCAAAAAGGGAGATGAGAAAAAACCGGTTCTATACCCTGCCTCTTTAAGAATATGTTGGAGAAAGCTTCCAACAGAGCCTTTTCCATTAGTTCCGGCAATATGGATAAACCGTAAGCTTTTTTGAGGATCTCCCAATCGTGACAATAACTCTGTCACAGCTGCAAGACCCGGTTTGCTCCCTAAAAGCGCACATTGGTCTAAATAATGCTCCGCTTCCTGATACTCCATTGTCATCCTCCTATTTTTACAAAAAATCCTCTTCTCACGCAATTCTGCATAAAAAGAGGATAAGTCATCATTAGCGATACACGGTTCGATTCTGTAAAACACGTTCACTGTTTTCCAGAATTTTATTTAAGGCATCAACACCAAATTTTCTTTGAAGAATGGTGCATGCCTTGGCAAGCTCACAAGGCCGTTTGTCCATATTGTGGCAATCAGAACCAATCAAATTAAATCCTTTTCTCTGCCAAAGCGCCTTCACAAGTCTTCTGGTTGAAAAATGAAACAAGGCTTCAGCATTCACCTGAACAAGAACACCCAACGCCAAAAGCTTATCTAATCGGTTCAAATCCTTCGTTGTATTAATATATCTGTCTAAATGCGCAATAATCGGACGCACATTGTGTCGAACGCATATTTTGTGTAACTCTTCATAGGTCCAGTCATTCCAATATTCCATGGGCATTTCAATCAAAATATAATTCGTCCCGCTGATGCACAAACGCTTCAATTCTTCCTGTTCAGACAGGCCATAGTAAAATGCCACCTCTGCAGCAGGAACAATATGTGGAATTGGCTCCTGTATTTGTTCTAAAACTGTAGCCAATGCGGCATCTCTTCGTTCAACAAACGTTGAAATAGATGTATTTTTCAAACAATGAGGTGTCGCCACCACCATTTCAATGCCTTGAGCATATTGGGAAAGAAGAAGCTGCCGCGCCTCCTCCATTGTCCCAGCACCATCATCAATTCCAGGCAGAACATGAGAATGAAAATCGACTAACTGCATCATATTCCGCCTCCTGTGCTGCATACTCAGACATTCATATCTGAATCTCTGTTTTCATAACTGTCATATCGATATTCATATTTATAGCGGCCATATTTTTTTTGATTGGATTGC
>JAZSAS010000037.1:0-2174 GCA_045602005.1 Clostridia bacterium | reverse complement strand
ACTTATGAGAAAGTTCTCCGGAAGACTTTTATAATCCGTGATTTTCATTATAAAAGGTGAATTATCATAAGTTATGACTTCCAGACTTTGGGTGACAAAAACACCTTTGCTGCGTTTCAGTCGATACAAACTGAATGTCTGATTCCGTAAAATCTGAAACAACCATGTTGCCAAACTGGCTTCACCTCTGAATTTATTTAAATACTTGAATGCTTTAAATAAGGCAGTATCAACAATTTCTTCGGCATCTTCCCTTGATTTTATCAGGAATACCGCATAAGTTAAGAGTTTATTGTAGTAGCGGTTATAAATTTCATTAAAACACCATTCGTTGCCCTCTTTGAACATTTTGACCAGATTTTCATCTGTCAAATAACATAGATCCCTCATTTTTCACCCATAAAAAAGTCCGAAGAGGGTCAAGCCCCCATCGGACAACAGTATTTTTACAACCATTTATTCAACCATCCCGGCGATGATCAGAGTTGTCCGGAGATGGTGGACGCAAAAATGTTAAAGTTTTCTCCCGCATTTCAGGAAAAATGCGGATTTTTTTTAAGGAGTGGTAAAAAATGGAGGATTACGGATATGAGGATTTTTTTCTGCATGAAAAAATTGACAAAAAAGAGGATCCATGCTACCTTTTCTTTCCGTTACAAAATCAAAGGAGTAAAACATGAATCCTCAAAAACATAATATGGCAGTACTTGGTCAAATTGTCAAGTTAATTCCCCGTAAAATTATCGAATCTTTACGAAAAAAGCATAAAATTCAAACCCGATCGTTTACTGCAACCAGTCATGTGGTTGCGATGATATATTCACAACTTACTCATGCATTGAGCTTAAATGATGTTTGCGATGGCATGAAAAATCACCATGGGGTATTAAGCCAGATTCGCGACTGCGTACCTCCAAGCCGCAATGGATTGGCTTATGCCAATAAAAACCGTCCGGCAGCGATGGCTGAAGAGTTATTCTGGATCGTATATAATGAATTAAAAACTCATGATCCTGAGTTTTTTCAATCCAGCCGTAATTATCCGGGATTGCCGAGGCGTTTTAAGCGGGCTATACATATTGTTGACTCCAGCACGATTCCTTTGATTGCTAAATGTATGGATTGGGCAAAGCATCGTTCTCAAAAAGCAGCGGCAAAATTACATATGGATTTACTGTTAGGGGCGTTTCTGCCGGGATTTGCGGTGGTCAATCGGGCAAAAGATTCTGATCCCAAGATGGCATGGGAGGTTTGTGCCAATATCAAAGCCGGTGAAATCGTGGTATTTGATAAGGCGTACTGTGATTTTAAGCATTTGGCAACATTGAATGAACGGGGTGTTTTTTGGGTAACCAGAGCTAAAGATAACATAAAATATGAAATTATGGGACAGCAACCGGTTAAAAAGAGCAGTTTGCAAGCAGAAGTAAGCTCAAACAAGGCAAAAGTTATGGGACAGCAGCCGGTGATCATTGCTGATTACAGCATTGCTTTGACTTGTCCGGGGACGGTAAAACATTATTCCGGAAAATTGAGAATGGTTATTGCAGATGTATGGATAGACAATAAAATCAAGCGGATGACTTTTCTTTCTAATAATATGACTTGGGCGGCGTCTTCGATTTGTGAATTATACAAATCAAGATGGGCGATCGAGGTGTTTTTCAAGGAAATCAAGCAGACTTTGCAGCTGGCTGACTTTATGGGAACCAGCGAAAATGCCGTAAAATGGCAAATATGGACGGCTTTGTTGACATATCTCTTGTTAAGATTTATTGCGTGGAAACATCAATGGAAGCATTCTTTTCACAGGTTATTCACGCTTATCAGAGCCATATTGTGGAACTTTCTAAATCTGGAAGCCGTGCTGAAGGCATGTGAAAATGTGAAAAGCAAATCAAACAAACCGCCACCGACAGTAACCAAACAAATGGAATTTTATTTTTGAATACATTTGAACTCAAAAACAAGGATTTGACAAAAGGGGGTAGCTTTTTTCAAGAAATACCAAGCTCAAACTATGTCAAAAAACACCATTTTTACAAAATTATGGGATTTCTGTGTTTTTCTTTTATTGTGATTGGAAAAGCAAGTGGACATGGCTTATTTACGGACTTTTTGTTTTAAGCTGCCTTTTTTCGATGCCAATACCGATAGAAACCGGAAAAGCTCTT
>JAZSAS010000036.1:0-6403 GCA_045602005.1 Clostridia bacterium | reverse complement strand
CACAACTTTTTTTATCCTCAGAATACTAATACTTTAATTCCGCCAACGGGTGAATAAAACTTTTTACTTTTACCTAAACTGTGCAGATAGATTACACTGTTACTTATTTTTTAATGATTTTGTAAGTAGATTACTTATATTTGATATGTGTTTTACTTTTTTTTTAGAATAAAAAAAGAGCCATGCAACGCACAGCTCTTTGCCCCGCACCTGAAAAATCAAACGAGTCGAAATCAAATGGTACCTTCGTAACAGAATTTTCAGCACCTGAAACCGTGTCCGCTTTTCATGAGAAACATCATCCTACAGTCGTTTCAAGTGCTGATGGTGCAAAGATACAAAGAATCGTAAGAGCTGTGTGATTATGGCTTGCAGTTATTGCAGTTTGCAGTTAACTTTTTTGTTCATCGCGATGCTCTATATCCAAAAAGTGCCCTCACACCCGAAAAGTGGTATTGAGGTATGTTATTTTTGCAGCGTGCGTTTCAAAAAACGGCACGGATCAAACTTACATTTGCAAAATCTAAATATTATAGTGATCATTAAAAAAACAATTATGGCACATCAAACAGTTGTAAAGAACACCAGGACAAAAGAAGAAGCCTGGTTTTTGGGGTTGGCTGAAGGAATCATGTACAATGCTTTCGGAGAAACAAAGCACCATGCAGGAGTGTCGGGTGATGGAGGTTATGAAATCAAGAGCAAAACTGAAACAGAAAAGGCACTCGACAAAGCCATTCAAGACTTCAAGAAAATGAATTACCCTGACCCTAATTGTATGGATGAAATCATAGAATTTCGCAAAAATATGGAATCAGACGAACCACTTGACGAATATGTAATTTGGTTTTTGTAAAATAGTGCAACGCTCCAAAATAGAGTGTATTCAAGAGTCATGCATTGCATGGCTCTTTTTTTGACTGCAATAACTGCAAACTGCATTAACTGCAATTGATGTCGGTTATATTAAAAAATAAAAAAAAGATACTGTTCCCAACCCATGTTGTATCTACATGGTGTTGCGAATTGGTACGAGCGACACCAGGCAATAAAAATCGCAAGCCATCGCAGCAGAAAAACTCACAATTGTTCCAGGATTTGTCCTTCCTGATGAATGGAAAAGGCTCGTAACCCTTGATACACCAAGGTTTGCCGCTTCCTTTGAGGTGGCCTTCAAAAAAACAAAGAAAATTTGGTGTTTAAAAGAAGCAATAAATAGGTATTACTGCATTATACATTTCGAATAAATCGCTATTTTTGTAACACGTCACTATAAAGCAACGAAAAAACGTAATAAACCTAAAAAGGAAATCCTGAACAAGTTAGGTATATTCTAACCATGAACGTGAAAAACATAGAAGTATGAAGAAATTTATGATGTTATTGCTTTTTATTGCAACCTATTCCGGTGCAATAAAGGCACAAGAAAACACAAGTAAGATTGATTCGTTGGCTACCGAGCTAACACAACTAAAGCATGATTACAATTACTTGTATTGTCTTAACGAACTGGAGGAATTGGATAGCAGCTTGAGAATTTTCATCCATGGGCTAGACATAAACTCCAATTCGGTTCTTTTAAATTACTACCAACGGAACTATGACAGGCGGTTGTACAATGCTTATAAAGACAACCACCAGTCATCTAAAGAGTTGCTTGATAACCTTAAAGTTTCAGTCTCCGTCAGCAAGATGTCTGTTGCTGCAAAGATGATAGATTATGATTTCAACGAAAGGGAAGTTATGATATTAGAAGGAAAAATGCACATGATAGAATCCTGTGTTTCAAAAGCCGAAAAGTCCTTGGACTATTTCGATTTGGTCATAGACATGTACAGGAAGCGATAATATGTTTGAAAAAAGAATCCTGCTCGACGGTACCATTTGATTTCGACTCGTTCGATTTTTCAGGTGCGGAACAGAATCAAGAGCCATGCAATGCATGGCTCTTTTTTGTGTCAAAAGTTTTAGTGCCTTTTTGGATCATCGTTTCACTCCACATCCAAAAAGGTGTTTTCACACCCGAAAAGTGAAACAATATGTGTATCCAATACTATGATACACCAGTTTTAAACGGTCTTTATCGTAATTCCTTTTTAAACGTGTACCAGATATATTTTGTATAGGTATCTCGATCATCATCCATATGGTTATCCGGTACAGCTAAAACTCTTACAAACTACCGGGAAAGGGAGTCCTTTCCCAGCGGTTGACAGCTTTCAGGGGGATTCGTTAGCGGAATTCCTCGTTAAGCTCTTTCTCAAGGTCCTCTACCGAGTCGTAGTCGAACATTCTGGTAAGCTGCTCCTTGGCGAGTTGCTTTACTTCCGAGGTGATGTTTTTAAAAACATATCTCAAGGCTATCAGCAAAACACTGGCATCGTCTATGAATCCCGTACCTATAATTATGTCCGGGATGACATCCAACGGAGTGATGAAATAGCCCAAGGCAGCAACGATGATGGCCTTGTCAGCGAAAGGTACAAGGTTGGTTATCAGAAGCTGATATAGCAGCAGGATGTAATAGACTGTATTCAGACCTATTTTCTTTCCATACTTTATTAATTTTGAATTTAAACTTTCTTCAGAATATGAAGATTCATACTTGCTGTATTCCTGGTTATATTTTTCTTTGTCCATAATTTACTCCTTTATTCCACAATCAGTTATTAATCCTAAAAATAGCTTTTTATCTTCATCCCTACAGCTATTGAAATATGTTTTCAATGTATTATATGCATTCCCTTTTTCTATGTATATACATTCATGCACAGCATTATACCATTTACTCTGGACACGTTTATATATAGTTTTTACTGATGTATTGAAATAGATGATATTGGCAAATGCCGCTAAAGACTGGGCATCCCCTCTCCATTCAATTGGTGTCACGTCATTGTTTTTCGTGAAAATATCAATAAACCGCTCACAAGAACAAACTATATAACCCTTTTCTTGGAGCTTTATACTAAATTCAAAGAATGGTTGGCATTTCTGCTGATATTCCTTGTCGCTTCTGAGAGGCAACAGGCCAAATCCTTTTACAAGTGCTTTCTTGCCGGCGGTGACAGGAAGGAACAAGGCCTCCGGCCACCCCGGTTTGGTCTTCCGGATGATGTCATATCTGGTTTTCGTAATATGCGAGAAATCCTTGTTGGTACATGCATCCAAGAGGTGTTTGTATAGGATGCATGACACTTGAATATTGGGATTATCCCATATACACCCGAATACAGCATCCATTATGTGACCTTTACAATACCAATGAAAAGCCATTTTGTCGATGTCATCCAACCGGTCATTGAAAAGGCCGGTGATATATCCCATTTGATAGAAACAGTTTTTGTTGTAAAATTCCGCAGCATAGTCAGCGGTTTCGCTTTCAATGATAATATCATCCAAACGCTCCCATATGTCTATATTACGTATGTCGCAAGGCATTTCTTTGTATGAAAAGCACAAGAAGCTCTTGACCAGATTCTCCGGGTCCGGCAATCTGTCCCATCGGGAAGACAATAGCGTCCTGGTCAACATTTCAGTGTCCCGAACAACACGTTCCATGGTATATACATCCAGACCGAGATAGTTGGCCAGATGTAACTTTGCCTGACGTACCTTTTCCGGGTCATTATCGGGATTGTCGACAGCCGTATTGTAGTAACTGCTGACAGAGAAGGCCAATTGCGGTATTACTTCATCTACAGGGTAGCACTTTGCCGTATCATATGCTTCGGACACGATGCGTTTGAATACGAACCGGGCAAGATGCTCCGGTAAGTCCGTGATGAAGCTATATACCTCGAAGGCCGTATTCTTATAGTCCTCTATAGTGGTTTTTACTGTCTTTTCTTTACCCATAACTCTGGAATTATTTTCTACGAAGATACAAATATATAGTCAATATGCGTCTAACCGGAAAGGAAATGCGGACTTTTTTCAAAAAAAGATATATATCCGATATTATCTGCGAAAATTATTTACTTTGTATGTATTTATTTACAAAATTAAAGAAAAAAGGAAGAAATATCTTTAATCATATCCAATGGAAGCATGTGTTGGGACGATTCAATTGAATGCCATACTTTTGCAGTGTCGAAGCAATGGAGCGGCGACGTAAACAAAAAAAAATGGGTATATTTAATCCGGAATGGCTGCCTGTTATGATGAGTAACGGCACTGAGAAAATTAACGTTGACTATAAGGGCAACAAGTTTGTAATTACCAAGGAAAACGGACGCGAAATCAATTGCACGTTTGGTGATCTGGCCAGATACATCGTTGGAAACAACATGCACTGGTGCGATTTGGGCTTGGACAAGTTTACCAAGCAGGCTATCCATGTGCGTCATGTGGTACAGGAATGGTTGGATGGACAGGAATCGGGTATGGTCTATTCTGTACAACTTGACCGTGTGATTATCAAGAAGAACGGCAAGCTGTATGTGGAAGGTGAATGTATCGGCGGCTTGCCGGGTGGACAATTCGTCGTACATCCGCGTGCCGGTATGACTGAAACTGTTTCAGACTTGTGCGCTGACGAAAAGAAATCCGGAGGATTTCCGTGGTTGAAGGTGGCTGTTGCATGCCTTTTCGGATTTATTGGTGGTGCAGCGGTAACAGATGCGATTAAAAGTTAATTTAATAATAGTAGACATCATGAAAAGACAAGAATTGAAGAATCAATTGGAGAATGGCCGTGAGTATTACGGCAATTCGCAGACAGTGAAGTTTGTAGACAAGAACGGTAACCGGTTGAGTTCTTGCGGCGTGAACTTTGCTGACCAGCGCAACACCCGCAAATCGTCTGCTCTGGTCAGTTCGGAAGAAGAAAGCTTCAAGAAAGGTTCAGAATACACCAAAGGTGACATTTTGGACTTTATCGCCCGCAGTTGTTTGGATATACTCAGCATCATCCTTGTTGACAAGAACGGCAAGGAAAAGAAGTACAACAAGGCGACCGTAATGGGCAATACCAATGACGGCGACGGAGGTCCGGACAAGATTTGCATTGAATTGTCAAATGAATGATTAACCAATTAAAAACATAAAGTTATGAAGAAAGAAGTAATTTAAAAAAGCGGTGAATACACCAAAGGTGACGTTTTGAATTTTACGCCCGCGGTTGTTTGGATATACTCAGCGTCATCCTTGTTGACAAGGGCGGTAAGGAAAAGATGTATGACAAAGCGGTTGTACTTGACAATGGCAAAGCCGGAAAATACTCTTTGGACAAAGTCCGTGTTGAATTTTCAAGCAAATGATTTGAAAACAAAAAAGGATGCATTTAGCATCCTTTTTTGTTTTATATTTACCCCCAATCAGAAGTCAATGGTAGCCTGGAGGTTCAGACTGTACTTGCCCGTGCCTTCGGCCTTGATGACAAAGGGTTCCTTTTCACGGCTGATATATATGCGTGACTGGATGACGCTGCTGTACCGGTAATCCGGAACACTGCATTTTATGGATGCGACGAAATCCTTTGCCACCGGTCCGTAAGTCCCTTCCCAAGTGGATGTCTTCCTTTCTTCATCGAAGGTGAAATCTTCCGCACCCTTGTCGGTCATGACCGTGAAATGCTTTTCGGCATTGATGTGTTGGGTCGTAAACGTCACCTCATACTTCACATAATAACGGGCGGATTCTTCCGGCTCCTTTTCCAATTCGCTTTCTGCGGTACATGATGACACGAATACCGTCATTATCATCATGACAATCAAACTGTAGATGCTATGAATTCTCATGGTTGCTTTTTACTTATATAAATAATTAAACCCGTTGGCGGAATTAAAGTATTAGTATTCTGAGGATAAAAAAAGTTGTGCATATAATTGATTTTTAGTATATTAGTAGTGACCAAACTATTAATATCCAATCGCATTATGCACAACTTATATGCAAGGTTCGTCAAAATTCTTGAGATATGCAAGAAAATAGGCAAAGATTTAGTCAATAAAGATGGTAATATTCCTCGTAGAGGTGTTGTTCCCAAATTCTCGGACTTGGAAGTTATATCCTTAAGTATGACTTCAGAGAGTTTAGGCATCGACAGTGAAGCCTATTTGTTTAGCATCTTGAAAGGCTATAAAGAAGAATTTCCCAATTTGATTTCTCGTCGTCAATATAATGACAGAAGGAAGTTTACCCGTAATCTTTGTGAAACTATCAGAAAGCGCATGGCAGACAGTATAGACGGAGGTGAAGACTATTTCTGCATTGATTCAAAACCAATTGAAGTATGTCGTGTTGCAAGAGGAAAACGTTGTACAATGGGAAAAACCGACTATAGCAAAGCCCCTAGTTTTGGATATTGTGCATCACAAAAGACTCATTATTACGGGTATAAGTTGCATGTCCTTTGCGGATTAAGTGGAGTCATTCACTCTTATGATCTGACAAAAGCAAG
>JAZSAS010000035.1:0-41349 GCA_045602005.1 Clostridia bacterium | reverse complement strand
TATTTTGTTATGAGTTTACTCGTAATAAAATATGTTGGGATGTAACACATCTATTGTAAACCTACAGGATTTTAACGGAATAAATCCAAGATAATGTTTACATTTTGTTTTATTGTGTCAAGTCCTAAAATTTAAAACATTAGTTTGCCGATTGTAATTATTTACATATACTATCGGAACGGGAAAATCCAGTATTCTCGTGGGTTCTAAGGAAAAGTGTTTAAGAAAAATCCAGTGAAAAAATCAGGAAAAATTAGTAGGTCCTAATACGAGCTTGCGAGTATCAAGGTTCTCCGAAATATAGAAATCTTTGATTTCGTTATATTTCGTGATGGTTCTTATTATTCACTGTTCTCCTGACTTGACACGAACTTTATGGATATGTCGAATAAAGAAAACTTTTTAAAGGAGTGTAGAATTATGATTAATGGAAAAAATAAGTTCATCACTTTTAGTTATGATGATGGAGTGACGCAGGATAAGCAGCTGATTGAGATTTTCAATAAATATAATTTGAAGGCAACCTTTAATATTAATTCGGAACTTTTGGGACAACCTGGGTCGCTTGTGCGAAATGGTGTACATATCAATCATACAAAAAATAATCCGGAAGATGTGAAATACATATATGCCGGTCATGAAGTTGCTGTTCATACATTAACACATCCTAATCTTGTAAATATCGAAGATGATAAAGAGGTGTTGCGCCAGGTTGAGCAGGATAGAGTTAATCTTTCTGAACTTGTAGAATATGAAGTTGAAGGTATGGCATACCCGTGCGGCGGTAAAAATTGTGATGCCCGTGTTGCTGATATTATAAAAAACAATACTATTATTAAATATGCACGCACGATTGATACGACTAAAAGTTTTGAGCCGTTTGATGATTTGTACCAGTATAAAGGAACTCTGTATCATCATGAAGATTGGGATATTCTTTTTGATATGGGAAAGAAATTCTTAGAATTACAAACAGATACACCAAAGATTTTCTATATTTGGGGGCATGCATATGAATTTGATATTTATCCTGAACGATGGAATTTATTTGATGAATTTTGTAAAATGATGAGCAATCGTTCTGATATTTTTTATGGAACCAATAAAGAAGTATTAAGTGTAATTTAACCTGCATCTAAACCATATGTGTCGCAATATGGATATGTCGAAAGATGTCGAAAGGAGTATTGCAACTGAAGAAAATATTTAAGATAGTTGCGGTTGCTTTATCAATCTTGTTGATTTTGCAATTAGTGATTTTCTTAACAGCAAGATATGGTTGGAAACTTTTTGGTTTTGATATGTGCGAAAGTCCTAATGTTCTATATGTTGAAACAGTTTATGTTACTGATGACACTGTGCATATAGTCGGCAATACATCAAGTAGTGCAACTTCATATATTGGATATACATATGAAATAAAAAACAATATTCTTTATTTAGGAATAAAACAAAATCTCTTGTTTGGGTTTAATAACCGAAATGGCGGATATTCTTTTATAATCGAAGATGACTTTAAAAGCATAGAATCGGTATGTCTTGTTAATAAAAAAGAAGAAAAGTGTATATGGTCTGCAGAAAACGATAAAAAGTATATGGAGAAAATCAACAAAGTCAGATTATATGAAACTGTTTCTGTTTCCGATGAAATTGATTATAAAGAAGAAATGAAAAATGCAGAGTTTGTATATGCAGATGATGAGTTGTTGAACAGAATACAACACCCATCATTTTCGGATGAATTATACTTTACCAAGGGTAGTGGATATTTAGGTGTTGCAGAGTTGGAAAATGGAGAAGAACTGTATTTAGACTTTGCTCGACATTTCAATTTCTACGATATAATTGGAGCATTGGGACATTATGACTACTAAAAAAATTTGCATCTAAACCTTATGTGTCGCAATGTCGAAGGATATTGAAATAGCCTTCCTTGCAAAGCTCTTTTTGCCTAAAAAGGGGAGCATGGAAGACCGCGGGAAAACTTTAGACACTATGAAAAAAAGTTAGCATCTTGATTTTTTAATAAAGAAATTTTGCATATAAAAATAAATTTAATATTTACTTTTTACGAGAATATGTTATTATATATAATGTAACATAGTTTTATAAAACAGGAGAAGTTGTTATGGAAAAACTTACCCAAAAATATGGTTTGGTGACTGCTATTTGCATGGTAGTGGGAACTGTAATCGGTTCGGGTGTCTTTTTTAAAGCGCAGAATGTTCTGGCGGCAACAGGCGGAAACATGCCCCTTGGGATTGTTGCATGGGTTATCACGGGGCTGTTAATGATAGTTTGTTCCTTGCAGTTTGCCGTTATGGCAACCAAGTATGAAAAAGTCAGCGGAATTGTTGACTACGCAGAGGCAACATGCGGAAAAGGTTATGCCTATTATTTTGCATGGTTTATGGTGAATATTTACTATCCGGGAATGACCTCGGTTCTTGCATGGGTTTCTGCAAGATATTTAGGGGTTCTTTTTGGATGGAGTATGGTTGGCCCCGAGGTTATGGCTCTGGCGGGTTTTTTTCTCATCGCATCTTATACCCTTAATGCCCTTTCGCCAAGGCTTGCCGGTAAATTTCAAATCAGTGCAACTGTTGTTAAGTTGATTCCCGTTATCATCATGGCAATTGTAGGCACAGTTGTGGGTTTGATAAATGGCACGCTCACGAATAACTTTACAACTGTTGCTACTGAGGCTGTTGGCGGGACGGCAAGCGGTGGACTTTTTGCAGCGATTGTTGCAACTGTTTTCGCCTATGAGGGGTGGATTGTTGCAACATCTATTAACGCCGAGCTTAAAAACCCCAAGAAAAATCTGCCGTTGGCACTCATTATTGGTTCTTTAGTTGTTGTTGGTGCATATGTTTTATATTTTATTGGTGTAGCCGGCGGAGCGAGTAATGCTGTTTTGATTAGTGAGGGTGCAACAACGGCATTCACGAATGTTTTTGGCAGTGTTGGCGGAGGATTTTTAAATATTTGCATCATTATTTCTTGCTTGGGTACACTCAATGGTCTTATGGTTGGTGCAACACGTGGTATGTATGCGATTGCAGTCCGTAATGATGGTCCTATGCCAGAAACTTTTGCACAGGTTGATAAGGCTACAAATATGACAACGAATTCTGCTATTTGGGGTTTGTTTGTTTGTGCGTTGTGGCTTGTCTATTTCTATGGCGCAAATCTGACCAACGGGTGGTTCGGTCTTTTTGACTTCGACTCGTCAGAGCTTCCCATTGTTTCAATTTATGCAATGTATATTCCTATTTTTATTGCTTGGATGAAGAAGGAAAAAAACATGGGTGTTTTGAATCGTTTCGTTCTTCCTTTGATATCCATCATTGCCTGTTTGTTTATGGTGTTTGCGGCAGTTTATGCTCATGGCATTACACCTTATTTAAACGCAAAGGCTAACGGAACTTTTTCATTTCCGGTGTTGTTCTATCTGGTCATTTTTGCAATTATTATGATTCTGGGTGGGGTTTTCAGAAAGTCAAAAAATAAGCTTAACAAATCTATTTAAAGGGGTTTTTATATGTCAAACATATGGCATGATATTTCACCAAAGAGAATACAGGCAGAAGATTTTATTTGTGTTGTTGAAATCACAAAAGGAAGCAAGAAAAAATATGAACTGGATAAGGAAACCGGATATTTAATGCTTGACAGAATTTTACACACATCAACGCATTATCCGGCAAATTATGGCTTTATCCCCCGAACGTATGGAGATGATAATGACCCTCTTGATGTTTTGTTGCTTTGTTCAGAACAGATAGAGCCAATGACTTTGGTAAGAGCATATCCAATCGGTGTTATATCTATGATAGATAATAACCACGATGATGAAAAGATTATTGCCATTCCCTTCAATGATCCGAATTATAATGTTTATCACGACATTGGGGAACTGCCGGAACATGTTTTTGACGAAATGAGGCATTTTTTCACAGTTTATAAAAATCTGGAAAATAAAAAAACTGCCGTAAACGAAGTAAGCAACAGAGAAGTATCTGTTGAAATAATTAAAAAAGCGATTGATAACTACATAGAAAAATTCTGCAAATGATTTTGCCAATGGGTGAACATTTTTTAATTCTCACCTAAAACGAGCCTATAAAGATTGTCGAAAAAAGTCGAAATCAAAAAAAAGCCTCCCCTGTGTAAGGGGAGGTGGGTTTGCGGAGCAAACTCGGAGGGGTTGTAAAAAAGCAAAACAATCCCTCAGTCAGCTACGCTGACAGCTCCCTTTACACAAGGGAGCCTTTGAAAGGAGTATAGTTATGAATTTCACTACTTGGTTTGTAATTGCTATTGCAATAATAGTTCCAGTAGCAACATTTATTTTTCACAATAAGAAATGATTTTTGCTCTTAACATGATACGAAGATGTTGTCAAAAAGCTTGGCATCTATTTTATACAGTCTTTATATAAAGATTGTCGAAAAAAGTCGAAATCAAAATAGCCTTCCCCTTGAGGGGAAGGTGGGTTGCAGAGCAACTCGGATGAGGTGGGAAGGAATAACGATTGCTTTCGCAATCTACACCTCACCACCGCCTACGGCGGAGCCTCTCCTCAAGGAGAAGCCTTTGAAAGGAAGTGGTATAAATGGAATTAAACATTAGTATAATTGATATTTTGAAAATATTGGCAGTAATCGTGTTGTTAATAGCTTTATTAATGCCGAAGAAAACCGGATATGAATATAATTCTATTGATAAAAAAGGTGTAACTTTGAATATAATATTGTCAGTTATATACATACCATTGTCATTGATAGGAATGTTCACATTATTTTTTGCAGATGCTCCTACGACAAATTATTCAGATTTAAAAAAATTGCTTTTAAATATAGTTATATATATAGGTCTTTCTATTCCAATTATATCAATTGCCAGCATTTTTACATCGGTAGTAGCAAGAAAAAGAGGAAAGAGCAGATTTAGTTTTGTTATTCAATTTTTGCCAATTCCTGCTTTTGTTGCAATGATAATTTTGGTATTTTTTATGTTGAGAGCATAAAAACATCGGCATCTAGTTTATATAGTCTTTATAGTAAGAGTGTCGAAATTTGGCGAAAGTAGGTAATGCTATGAATATAAAACAACTTATAATGAATACTTCTTTTGAGGATGTAATGAAAGTTATAAGCATACATTATGGTTCTAATGAAAAAGAGCAACAAGAAAATTTATATGGTAAATTAAAAACAATGGAGCCTGCACCAAATAGCGATAATTTCACAGTTTATGTAAATGCTTTTTTATGCAACGAGGATAATGAGGAAGAAGATGTTCGCTTGACAGAATTTGATGAATATGATTCAAACCTATGTTTTGATGTTTCGGCATTTGAAGAGAATAATGAATATGCTTATTCAATCTCCGCTACACCTTACAAAGAATTGCTTGGATATGAGATTAGTGATGAAACAAGAGGCTTTTTTACAGATGCATCAATTCTGGCTCATGTTCTATGGGAAGCGACAGGATATTCATACGAAAACTTTGAGTGATTTTTGGTTCTAACTTTATTTGAATCACGCTAAAAAACATTGGCATCTAGATTATACAGCTTTTATATAAAGGATGTCGAATGGTGTCGAAAGGAGAATGAGCGTATGGCAAACATATTTACGATGGGTTCTTATATTTTTTTTTCTATGATTTTTGGGATAGTAAAATTTGTAGCAATTATTGGGCTTATTATTTGGGGAATTGTAAAATTAATAAAATTGATAAAAAAGAATGGCCTTGTAAAAAATAAAAAGCCGTTGGTTTTATCTATAATTTGTATTATTATTGCTACTGCATCATTGGTACTTAATATGGGTTGGATTAGATTTGGTATGATATTTATGTTAATACCTATCATACATCCAATATTGTTTTTAATAACAAATTTATATGTATCACAATTTTTTGTTGAAACTCCAAGATTAAGGATCATCAATTTTCTTTTTATTATTACATATCTGATTTTCTGGATTTTATTGCCAGATGGTGGTGATATAGGACCTTCATATTGTTTGTTTAATTTGGTTCGTAATGACGATTTTACAGATGTGGCTTTTGCGGTGTCAGGAATAGCAGGAACAGCCCATATAGTTTTGTTCGGCTTACAAATTATTCAATTCGTAAAACTAAAAAAGAAGAAAGCAAGCAAGTAACTTATTTTTAGTTTTAATTTGGTATGAACTACATGGATATGTTGAAAAATGTAAACAAAGCCTCCCCTTTGTAAGGGGAGGTGGGTTTGCAAAGCAAACTCGGAGGGGTTGTGAATAAACAAAGTAAATACAATCCCTCAGTCAGCTACGCTGACAGCTCCCTTTACACAAGGGAGCCTAAATTGCATCTAAACCTTATGCCTCGCAATAACTGAAAAAGCTTGGCATCTAGATTATATAGTCTTTATATAGAGATTTTATCAAAAAGATGAAATCAATGAATAGTGAAAAATGAATAATGAAAAATTAAGGAACAAATGCTGCGCATTTGAAATAAAAGAAAAATCGCAAAGCGATTTTTAACCACAATTATTCATTAAAAACAATTTGCATCTAAACCGTTTATTCCGCGTAAAGTTTGAGATGTAAGGGACAAAAAGCCTTCCCCTTGAGGGGAAGGGGGACCGCTTGCGGTGGATGAGGTGGAAAAGCAATAACGATTGCTACGCAATCTACACCTCATCAGTCACTTCGTGACAGCTTCTCCTCAAGGAGAAGCCTTTAGAAATAATATTTTAATTGGCACTTTTAAAAATGCCGATAAAAAGTGCCGACAAACTTTTAAATTTTTTTTGTCCCTAGCTTGACAAAATCATACACAGAAGATATACAAATGATAAAGTTAAATAACAACAGGAGGTTATATTATGATTACAAAAAAAGAAATTCAATATGGTGCATTTGGAAAATGTCTGGAAATCTCAAACGGCCTTGTGCAGGTTCTGGTGACACTGGATTTTGGTCCGAGAATCATTCGCTATTCCTTTGTTGATGGGGAAAATATTATGTTTGAAGACCCGGAACGGACATTTTTTCACAAAGGTGAAGATATGGACAAAGCTTACGGCAAGGGCGCTACCTGGTATACCTACGGCGGTCATCGTTTGTGGGCTTCTCCTGAGTCGGTTCCCAAAACCAATTATCCGGACAACAATCCTGTTCAGGTAGAACTGACAGATTCCGGTGCAGTTTTCACGGCGCCGGAGCAGATTTGGAATCAGCAAATCAATGTCGTTGCTGTTTCTTTGGCAGAGGATAGCACAGAGGTGACAGTGAAGCACAGCATCATCAATACAGCTGCATGGCCTGTAACGCTGGCACCCTGGCCGATTACCGTTGTGGGAGTTGGCGGCGTGGAGGTTATTCCCCAGGCGAGTAGTGAACCCAGAGTGCAGCCAAACCGTGTGTTCGCTCTTTGGACCTATACAAACCCTGCAGATCCGAGATTGACTTGGATGGAACGCTATATTGCTGTGAAACAAATGCCGGAATATACAAAACCCTTTAAAATTGGTCTTAATAACCCTCATGGTTTTGCGCTGTATTTTAATCACGGCGATGTGTTTGTTAAGCAGTTTGATGTTGTCCAAAACGGCAATTATCCTGATGGTGGTGTTTCCTACGAAACATACACCAATAGATTGTTTTTAGAAATGGAGTCTTTGGGTGAACTAAAAACCTTGAAAACAGGCGAAAAAGCGGAACATGTGGAACGCTGGAGTCTTTACAAAGGCGAACTGCCGGCTATGGAGGATGCTGCGCTTGACGAGGCGGTGAAGCAATATGTGCGCTAAGCCGATTCTATTGGTTGCCACAGGCAATGCCGGCAAGTTGGAGGAAATTAAGGCCATTTTAACGACATATCAGGTTATGGGTGCAAAAGAGTTCGGCCTTTCCTTTGAAGCTGAAGAAAACGGAGCAGATTTTCGGGAAAATGCCGCCATTAAGGCAAGAGCGTTGAAGGCTTTGACGAAGCATGCTGTTTTAGCAGATGATTCCGGTTTGTGTGTGGATGCTTTAAACGGTGCACCGGGCGTTTATTCTGCTCGTTATGCCGGTGAGAACGCTTCAGATGATGACAATGTGGATAAACTCTTGACGGCATTGAAAGATGTGCCGGAGGAGAAACGCACGGCACGATTTTGCTGTGCTATGTGCCTTGTGACTGAGGATGGCCAAGAGCTTTACGGTGATGGTGCCTGTGAGGGACGGATTCTATTTGAACGTGCCGGCGCCGGCGGTTTTGGTTATGATCCGGTGTTTTATTCTCAGGATTTTAATGAAAGCTTCGGCTTGCTCACGCAGGAGCAAAAAAATCAGGTCAGTCACAGAAAACGGGCACTGGCAGACTTGCTTGAGAAATTATAATGAAAAGGGCTGCAACAAAACCAACGGTTTTGCTGCGGCCCTTTTCATATACAGGACGGAAAACAGTTCATATCAAGAAAAGTCTTTATGTTTCGTTTGTCACATCTTCATAAGTGAAAGGCACAATTTGTTTCAAATCCTCCGGAGCCAGTTCTACCTGTGCGCCTATTTTACCGGCACTAAAAATAATGGTGTCATAAAGCAGGGCGGTTTCGTGGAGAACTGTGGTAAACAGTTTTTTCATGCCAATGGGGGAGCAGCCTCCGTGAACGTAACCGGTTAAAGGCAGAAGCTCCTTAGATTTGACCATGTCAACAGCTTTGTCATTCACCGCTTTTGCGGCCTTTTTTAAATTCAGTTCTGTATTAACCGGAATCACGAACACATAGTATTCCCCTGACTTTCCCACGGTAACCAGTGTTTTAAACACCTGATTCGGGTCTTGCTCTAATAATGCTGCCACTTCCATGCCGCTAACGGCACCATCGCTTTCGTAGAAATAGTGCCGGTAGGGGATTTTCGCCTGGTCAAGTAACCGCATTACATTGGTTTTCTGCTCGTCTTTGCCTGTTTTTTTAGCCATCTTTAATCAGACCTCTTTTTTCAGTATCATGTGATTTTTTTTTGAACACGGAATCCTTGCATAAATAAACAGGGCTGTTTGCGCTATAGGCAACAGCCCCGTTTTTGCGTGATGCTAAAAGGGTCAGCTTACATCAGCCATATCTAAATACAAATGACCGCATTCAGCAATGAAATCTTTTCGGCCCTGTAGATTGTCACCCAGCAGAAGTTCAAACATCTCCAGTGTTTTTTGTGCTTCTTCTGCGTTGATTTTAATCAAGCGGCGTGTGTCAGGATTCATGGTTGTGAGAGACATCATCTCAGGGTCATTTTCACCAAGACCTTTTGAACGTTGGATGCTGTATTTTTTACCCTCAATTTTTTCCAAAATTTCTTGTTTTTCACGCTCGTTATAAGCAAAAAAGGTATCTTTTCCACAGGTGATTTCAAACAGGGGTGTTTCAGCGATAAATACCTTTCCGGCTTCGATTAGGGTGGGCATTAGCACATAAATCATGGTGAGAATCAGGGTGCGAATCTGAAAACCGTCGACATCTGCGTCAGTACAAATGATGACCTTGTTCCATCGCAAAAGGTCTAAATCAAAGGTATTTAGATCCTTTGACTTAGAGTGCGCAATTTCCACACCGCAGCCCAAAACCTTGACTAAATCTGTGATAATCTCGCTTTTGAAAATTTTATCATATCCTGCCTTCAGGCAGTTTAAAATTTTGCCACGAACAGGCATGATTGCCTGAAACTCAGCATTGCGGCTCATTTTACAGGAGCCAAGCGCTGAATCACCCTCCACGATATATATTTCACGAATGGAGGTATCTTTGGTTCGACAGTCAACAAATTTATTAATGCGGTTAGTCATGTCGATGGTGCCGGTCAGCTTTTTTTTCATATTAACACGGGCACGCTCGGCAGTTTCACGGCTGCGTTTATTCACCAGCACCTGGTCGGCGATTTTTTCGGCCATGGCCTTATTTTCAATGAAATAAACCTCAAGTTGCTGGCGAAGCAGGTCGGTCATGGCTTCTTGAATAAAGCGATTGGTAATGGCCTTTTTGGTCTGGTTTTCGTAACTGGTTATGGTGGAAAAAGAATTGGAAACCAGAATCAGGCTGTCGGCCACATCCTGAAAACCAATTTTTGCTTCGGTTTTGTTATATTTACCACTATTTTTCAGATATTGGTCAATTTCATATACAAAGGCATTACGCACAGCCTTGTCAGGTGCACCGCCGTGCTCTAAGAAACTGGAGTTGTGGTAATATTCCAGCATGTTGATTTCATTGTTAAAGCAGAAGGCAAAGCTCATTTTCACTTTATATTCCGGTTTATCTTCACGGTCACGTCCCCGGCGTTCTGCCTCAAAGGTGTGAATAGGTGTGAGTTCCTTGCCGTCAGAAATCTCTTGCAGATAATCAACAATGCCATTTTCGTAGCAGTATTCTTCCATATCCCAGCCTTCGGGGGTTTGGTTATAAAGAATGAATTTCAAACCTGCATTGGCAACGGCCTGCTTTTTCAGGGTTTCCTGATAAAATTCCAAGGGAATGTTAATATCTGTGAACACTTCTAAATCGGGGCGCCATTTAATATCGGTTCCGGTTTTGCGGTGCTTAAAAGGCTCAACCTGCAATTCACCCACGGGTTCACCTTTTTGGAACTGGATGGTATATTTTTTGCCATCACGGCAAACGGTGACATCCATGAAGGAGGAACTGTACTGAGTGGCGCAGGAGCCAAGACCGTTAAGGCCCAGACTGAATTCGTAATTTTCGCCGGAGTTGTTCTGATATTTACCGCCAGCATACAGCTCGCAGAATACCAACTCCCAGTTATAGCGTTGTTCCTTTTCGTTATAATCCAGCGGAATGCCTCGACCATAGTCCTTCACTTCGATGGATTTGTCCAGATAGCGGGTGACTTCAATCTCTGTGCCGTAACCCTCTCTGGCTTCATCAATGGAGTTTGACAGAATTTCAAAGAAGGAATGCTGACAACCCTCAATCCCGTCAGAGCCGAAAATAACCGCAGGACGTTTGCGCACACGGTCAGCACCTTTTAAAGACGAAATACTCTCGTTGCCATACTCTTTTTTACTCATTGTCATCTGCCTTTCATTAAAATAAAGGGGAGTTTATCTCCCCTTTATCATTCGTTAAATTTGTGCGCTGTAATTCGGTGCTTCCTTAGTGATATAAATATCATGAGGATGGCTTTCCTTTAAGCCGGCACCGGTGATTTTAATGAACTGACCACGTTTTTTCAGGTCAGCAACAGTGGGTGTTCCGCAATAACCCATACCGGAGCGGAGACCGCCTAAAAGCTGATATACGGTATCAGCCAGCGGACCTTTATATGCCACACGGCCTTCAACACCCTCAGGCACCAGTTTTTTGGTGTTGGTCTGGAAATAACGGTCTTTTGAACCAACCTCCATAGCAGCCAGCGAACCCATGCCACGGTAAACCTTAAACTTTCTGCCCTGATAAATTTCTTCTTCACCGGGGCTTTCGTCGCAACCGGCAAACAAGCTGCCAATCATGATGACATCGGCACCGGCGGTGATGGCCTTGGGTAGGTCACCAGAATATTTAATGCCGCCGTCTGCAATCACGGGAACGCCATATTGCTTAGCGACTTCAGCCACATCGTGAATCGCCGTGATTTGCGGAACGCCAATGCCGGCAACCACACGGGTGGTACAGATAGAACCGGGGCCAATGCCAACCTTCACTGCATCTGCGCCTGCCTTAATCAATTCTTCTGCGGCGGCACCAGTGGCAATGTTTCCGGCAATTAGTTGAATGTTGGGGAAGTGCTCTTTCACTAAGCGAACAGTTTTGATGATGTTTTCGCTGTGACCATGAGCAGAATCTAAAACAAAAACATCAACCTGTGCATCGGCCAATGCTTTAGCACGCTCTAACACGTCTTTTGTGACACCAATAGCGGCACCAACCAAAAGGCGGCCGTTAGAATCTTTTGCAGAGTTAGGGTAGCGAACGCTTTTTTCAATATCCTTAATGGTAATTAAACCCTTTAACATTCCCTTTTTGTCAACAATGGGGAGTTTTTCAATTTTGTGCTTACGCAGAATTTCCTGAGCCTCATCAAGCGTGGTTCCTTCCGGCGCAGTAATCAAATTTTCCTTGGTCATAACCTCGCAAATGGGGCGGGAAAAATCAGTTTCAAAACGCAAATCACGGTTGGTGATGATACCAATCAGTTTGCCGTTTTCACAAATAGGAACACCGGAAATTTTATATTTTCCCATTAATTCGTCAGCGTCTTTCAGGTTGTGCTGAGGTGAAAGGAAGAAAGGATTAACAATAACACCATGCTCGGAACGCTTAACCTTATCAACCTCTAAAGCCTGAGCCTCAATGGTCATGTTTTTATGTATGATACCGATGCCGCCTTCACGTGCCATGGCAATTGCCAGCGCAGATTCTGTGACAGTATCCATAGCGGCACTCATCAGAGGAATATTCAGTTTGATTTTTTTGGTTAACTGGGTGCCTAACTGTATCATATCAGGCGTTACGTCGGATTTCTGAGGGACTAAAAGTACATCATCAAAAGTAAGACCCTCTCTCAGCATTAGTTCAGCCAAAAGAACACATCCTTTCAAATTACATCTATTTTTATTAGTATACCAAATCTTTGCGCCAAAATCAAGGGAATAATTTAAATTTATACAATATGTTGTGTTAATTTTTTCATTTATATTCGTTTGGCGAAAGAGATGTACCAAATATACGAAAATTTAGGAATAAAATGGAAACTGCCTGCCTATAATGTATAGTGATAAAGAGACAAAGGAGGAGGACAAGAGGAATGTCATTTGAGTTAATAGAAAAAATGGGTGGAGCATTGGTTTCCTGGTTTCGCATGCGTCAGGATAAGGCTCAAGAAGAAAAGCTGGACAAGCAGCACAAGGAAGAATTTTTTAAAGAACTGGCGCAGGCCCAGCATGATTTAGATGCGGCACGGCGCAATTATAATTTCGCAAAAGAGCCCGCACTTTTAGAATACTATATCTATGAAATCAAGGCGGCAGAAACCCGGCTGAACTATTATTTAAAGCTTGCAAAGCGAGAACAGCTATCTAACGAGATGTTTCTTTCCGGCCTGTTTGTCGGGGCTGATGGAAGGAGAGAAGAGTTGTCATGACGTTTGGCGAAATAGCGGCTTATATTTTATCGGCGGTGTTGCTTTTGGTGTTGTGCCGAATTTTTTACAAACCCTTAAAGGGAGTTTTTATCATGGCGTTTCATTCAATTTTAGGCGGTGCGGGTCTGTACATATGTAATGCCATCTTGGGTGCGGTGGGCTTTGGTGTGGGGGTGAATATTGTAACAGCGGCGGTCTGCGGACTTTTAGGACTGCCGGGGTTATTGCTCTTGCTTTTGCTGAAACTGGTGTTTGGAGCATTGTAAACAGGTGAAGTTTTATAGATGCTGACAAAAAAACGGGTTTGCTTTTTCTGCTGTTTGGCAAAAAAAGCACGCCCGTTTTCTGTTTCTTATTGTTATCTGTCGGTGTGAGCAGGAACCTTTTCCTTGAATAAAAGGGTAATGCTCCAAAGACCTGCAATGCCCACCAGTGTGAAAATAATACGGCTCATGACAGACATTTGACCGCCGAAAATGGCAGCAACAAAGTCAAAGCCGAACAAACCGATGGACCCCCAGTTCAATGCACCGATGATAACTAATATCAAGGATATATTGTCAATGGTTGTCATTTGCTACACTCCTTTTTTTTTCCGTCGAGAATAGTATGACCCACCACGCAGGGAATATTCAATTTTTCATAAAATTTTTTACAACATTTATGAGCTGTGACCGGTAATGTTACGGGACAAGCCTGCAATTTCCGGATTAATTTTCTCCGTTAGATATGCCAGCATAGCGATTTGCTCCAGCGCCACACAGCGGTTGGCTGCCTCCATGGGCGTGCCGCCCCAAACATATGCACCGTGTTGATATAAAAGAGCGGCATTGGTCTTTTCAGGGGACAGTGCCTTTTTCTGAAAGGCCTCAACAATAGCAAAACCGGCAGATGTTTCATAGTTATCTGCTTCAGAGGAGGATAGAGCACGGGTGCAGGGAATGGTATCAGCAAAAAAGTCTAAATGCCCGGTGCCGTATACGGGAATGTCCCGTCCTGATTGTGCCCAGGCAGAGGTGTAAATGCCGTGACTGTGCACCACGCAACCAATATGCGGGAAAGCACGATATAGTTCAATGTGCGTGTCAATATCAATGCAAGGAATGCCGGCTCCTTCTATCACCTGAGAGGATAAATCCATAACCAACATGTCACCAATGCTGACAGCAGGTGCATCGGGAGAAGGCTCTGCCACAATCAAATTGTTGGCACGGTCAAAAGCTGTGATGTTTCCCTTGCCTAAAAATCGCATTTTTTGTTCTTTTAAGTAAACAACCGCATTCAGCAGCTCTTGCTTTAATGTATCCAGCATGTTATCACATCCTTATTATTTTAGAGAAGTGAAATTCATAATCAAGTATATTTTACCATAAAATAATTAAAAAGTAAAGAAAAAAGAGGGTGAGGTCATGTATCGGGCCGGAGAATTGCGGCAAAAAGAGGTGATTAATGTGGCGGATGCATCTCGTTTGGGATTTGTCTCCGATGTGGAGGTGAGTCTTGCGGCCGGAGCCATTGAGGCGGTGATTGTGCCGGGAAAATCCAGGTTTTTTACCTTTGGAAAAGGCAAGGATCTTGTGATTCCCTGGGAAAAAATCAAGCGAATCGGCGAGGATATTATATTAGTGGATTTGCCGGTTACAGAATAAAAAATGATTTACTGGTGAAAAAGACTTTCATTTTTAGAAAAACTGTGATATAATAGTAAAAATGGGAGGAGATAGAAATGAAGGAAAAATATTATATCACCACGGCGATTGCCTACACGTCCCGCAAGCCTCACATTGGTAATACCTATGAAATCGTGCTGACGGATGCCATCGCCCGGTATAAAAGACAGCGTGGCTATGATGTTTTCTTTCTGACCGGAACAGATGAGCATGGTCAGAAAATTGGTGAAGCGGCCAAAGAAGCCAGCATCACGCCTCAGGAATATGTAGACGGTGTGGCAGGTGAGATTCGTAAAATCTGGGATTTGATGGATTCCAGCTATGACCATTTTATTAGAACCACCGATGATTACCATGTTAAATCTGTTCAGAAGATCTTTAACAAGCTCTATGAGCAAGGAGATATTTATAAAGGTGAGTATGAGGGTTGGTATTGCGTGCCCTGTGAATCTTTTTTCACCCAGTCTCAGCTTGTTGACGGTTGCTGTCCTGATTGCGGCCGTGAAGTGAAGACAACTAAGGAAGAGGCTTATTTTTTCAAAATGAGTAAGTATCAGGACAGGCTCATGGAATATATTGAGCAAAACCCTGAGTTCATTCAGCCGGAAAGCCGTAAGCGTGAAATGATAAACAATTTCATTAAACCGGGGCTTCAGGATTTGTGTGTATCTCGTACCTCCTTTGATTGGGGCATTCCTGTGACCTTTGATGACGGTCATGTGATTTATGTGTGGATTGATGCACTTTCTAATTATATCACAGCACTGGGTTATGCACCGGATGAACAGGGAGAATTATATAAAAAATACTGGCCGGCAGATGTTCATGTGATTGGTAAAGACATTCTGCGGTTTCACACCATTTACTGGCCCATTATGCTGATGGCGCTGGGCGAACCCCTGCCAAAGCAGATTTTCGGTCATCCCTGGTTACTCTCCGGCACAGATAAAATCAGTAAATCCCGTGGCAATGCCATTTATGCCGATGATTTAGTGAAGCTGTTCGGTGTGGATGCCGTGCGGTATTATCTCCTTTGCGAAATGCCCTATGCACAAGACGGCACAATCTCTTATGAAAATATTATTGCCCGCTTTAATGCAGATCTAGCAAACACGTTGGGCAACCTTGTAAACCGTACTGTTGCCATGATGCAGAAATACTTTGGTGGCGTGGTGCAGGCTCCTGTTTCCGGTGAATTTGATGATGAACTGAAGGCTTGTGCCCTTGAAACCGTTCGTTTGGTTGCTGAAAAAATGGATGGATTTAAAACAGCCGACGCTTTAGCTGACATCATGAATCTGGCACGGCGGTCTAATAAATATATTGATGAAACCATGCCTTGGGCATTGGCCAAAGATGAAAGCCAGAAGGCTCGTTTGGGCGGTGTTTTATATAACCTTTTAGAGACAATTCGTTTCATTGCTACCTTGCTTGTTCCTTTTATGCCCCAAACAGCAGAGAGCATTTTCAATCAGATTGGTGCTACGGAACATGACTGGGAATCTCTTGCCCTGTTTGGAAAAACGGTTGTTGGCTCCAGCGTGGGCACGGCAGAGCCGTTGTTTATCCGTCTGGATGAAAAGAAAATGATGGAAGAAATTGAAAAGTCCTTGCCGGCACCTAAAAAGGAAGAGAAAAAGACAGAAAAGAAAGAGGAAAAATTACCGGAAATCTCTATTGAAGATTTTGCGAAACTGGAACTGAAGGTGGGTCTTGTAGTAGAATCAGCGAGAGTCGAGGGCGCAGATAAGCTACTGGTTTCCAAAATCAAAATTGGTAATGAGGTGCGCCAGATTGTATCAGGCATTGCCAAATTCTATCCGCCGGAAGAGTTTGTGGGCAAAAAGGTGATTGTCATTACCAACTTAAAGCCTGTAAAGCTTCGTGGCGTTCTGTCAGAGGGCATGATTCTGGCAGCGGCAGACGATTCCGGTCTTAGTGTGCTGAGCCTTGATAAAGATATGCCCGACGGTACACAGGTTCGTTAGTAGATTGCTAAAAACGGTTCTTTTACAGGCGGAAACATCTTTTAAAGGGAAATAAAGCCAAAAACGTTTGTTTTTAGCCAGTTTTTTCTTGCGGAAATTTTAAAAATTATGTATAATAATTGTTTGGATACAAATGAGGATTTAAAATAAGAGGAGGAAATAGTTGTGAGTCAATTTTTGGACAGAATCAAAGAACGTGCCATGATGGAAAAGAAAACCATCGTTTTGGCTGAGGGTGAAGAAATCCGCACCATTGAAGCAGCGGAAAAGGTTTTGAAAGAGGGCATTGCCAACATCATTCTGTTGGGTGACGAAAAGGTAATCGCTGAGAAGGCCGTTGGTCATGATATCTCCGGTGCACAGGTGATTAACCCCATTAATTCTGATAAATATGATGCTTTTTCTGAACAGTTCTGTGAAATGAGAAAGAAAAAAGGCATCACATTGGAACAAGCCAGAGAAACCATGAAGAACACCTTATATTTTGGTTGCATGCTGGTTAAAAACGGCGAAGCCGACGGTATGGTTGCCGGCGCTGTTAACTCCACCTCAAATGTTTTGAGAAGTGCACTGCAAACGGTTAAAACCGCTCCTGATGCGAAGCTGGTTTCTGCATTTTTCGTTATCTGTGTGCCTGATTGTGAGTATGGTGAAAACGGAACCTTTGTTTTCGGCGACAGCGGTCTTGTGATGAATCCTAACGCAGAAGAGCTTTCTGAAATTGCTATTTCTTCTGCTAAAAGCTTTAAAGACTTAGTTGAAGCAGAGCCCAACGTTGCACTGCTTTCTTTCTCCACCTATGGCAGTGCTAAAGATCCTCTGGTTGATAAGGTTGTTGAGGCTACCAGACTGGCGAAAGAGAAGAGACCTGATTTAAGCCTCGATGGCGAACTGCAGCTGGATGCTGCTATTGTTGAGTCTGTGGGCAAGTCTAAAGCGCCTGAATCAACAGTTGCTGGCAAGGCTAACGTTTTGGTGTTCCCCGACTTAAATGCAGGAAACATTGGTTACAAGCTGGCTCAGAGACTGGGCAAGGCAGAAGCTTATGGTCCTATTACTCAGGGTATTGCCAAGCCTATCAATGACCTGTCTCGTGGTTGCACCGCTGATGATATTGTCGGTGTTGTTGCCATCACTTGTGTACAGGCACAGAACGTGTAAGGAGGCATTTTGACATGAATGTTTTAGTGATTAATGCAGGCAGCTCCTCGCTGAAATATCAGCTCATTGACATGGACACACAGGCAGTTATGGCCAAGGGTCTGTGCGAAAGAATCGGCATTGAGGGTTCGTGCCTGAAACATACTCCCAGTGGTCAGGATACCGTGACCTTAGAATCTCCCATGAAGGACCATTCCGATGCAATCAAAATGGTGATTGATGCTCTGGTTGACAAAAATCATGGTGTTATTGCCGACATGAGTGCCATTGATGCAGTGGGTCACCGTGTGGTTCATGGCGGTGAATATTTCAATCAGTCTGTTGTTGTTGACGATGATGTAAAGAAAAAGATTGATGAGTGCAGCATGCTGGCTCCTCTTCATAATCCTGCCAACCTGATTGGTATTGAGGCGTGCCAGAAAGCAATGCCCGGTGTTCCTATGGTTGCGGTGTTTGACACAGCATTCCATCAAACGATGCCGGCTGAGGCTTATATGTATGCACTGCCTTATGAATACTATGATAAATATAAAATCAGAAAATATGGATTCCATGGTACATCACATTACTATGTGGCAAACCGCTGTGCTGCCATGATGGGTCGCCCCATTGAGAAACTGAAGATTATCACCCTGCATTTGGGTAATGGTTCTTCAATCACTGCGGTGAACAAGGGCAAATCAGTTGACACCTCCATGGGCTTTACACCGCTTGCCGGCGTTCCTATGGGCACTCGTTCCGGTGTGATTGACCCCGCAATTGTAACCTTTATTATGGAAAAAGAGGGTCTGTCAGTTTCTGAAACCGATGCCATGCTGAATAAGAAATCCGGTGTGTTTGGCATTTCCGGTCTCTCCAGCGACTTCCGCGATTTGGAAGCCGGTGCTAAGAATGGCGATAAGAAATGTCAGTTGGCGCTGGATATGTTTGAATACAGCGTGAAACGCTACATTGGTTACTATGCTGCCGCTATGGGCGGTGTTGATGCTCTGGTGTTCACTGCCGGTGTGGGCGAAAACAGCATTGCAATGCGTGAACGCATTCTCTCTAATATGGAGTTTATGGGAATTGGTGTTGATTCTGAAAAGAACGACTCAAGAGGCAAGGAAGTGGAAATTACAAAAGACGGCGCAAAGGTCAGAAGTTTTGTTATTCCCACGAATGAGGAATTAACCATTGCTCTTGATACCAAGAAGCTTTTAACAAAATAAAACTTTTTTAAACAAAAACCGCTGACAATTATGTCAGCGGTTTTTAAGCTGTTTGTGAATATATAAATTTTAAAAATGCCTTTTCAAAATTCAGGAACTGTGGTACAATAAATATATCTGAAACAGAACGGAGAGAAACCATGAATATATTGGCAATCGGCGATATCGTTGGTGACGGCGGAACCAACATGTTCTTAGAACAGATTGATGAAATTAAGCGGCAATATGAAATAGATTTCTGTATTGTCAACGGTGAAAATGCCTGCTCAAATAACGGCATCACCCGGCGCAAGGCAGAGCTTTTGCTGGAGGGCGGTGCTGATGTTATCACCCTTGGCAATCATACCTTTCGGCAAAAAGAGGCGGCAAGCCTTTTGGTGAATCATTCCCGAGTGATTCGTCCGGTGAATTTCCCTCAAGGCACACCGGGTAAGGGTGTGACCGTGGTAGAGAAGTGCGGCAAGCGCATCGCGGTTATTAGTGCAATGGGTCGGATTTATATGGATTATATGGATTGCCCTTTTCGGGGCATTGACAGGGTACTGGAACAAACAAAGGCTGACCTTTATTTTGTGGATTTTCACGCCGAAGCCACCAGTGAAAAAATTTCTATGGGCTGGTATTTAGATGGCCGTGTGACGGCTGTGTTTGGCACCCACACCCATGTGCAGACGGCAGATGGGTGGGTGCTGCCCAAGGGAACCGGTTATATAACAGATATCGGCATGACAGGTCCTTTGTATTCCTGTCTGGGTGTGAAAAAGGAGATTACATTGGAACGGTTTTTAACCTGCATTCCCAGGCGGTTTGAGTTTGCTGACGGAAAATCTCAGCTGTGCGGTGCTGTATTTCGAGTGAATGATAGCGGCAAAACCACGGAGGTGGAAACGATTTGCATTCGATGACCAAGCAGGCACTCAGAAAACAATATATAGCGCTGCGAAACAATCAGCCGGCAGAAAAACTGGCAGACTGGTCTAGCCGGATTGCGTCTTACGTTCTTCAGTTGATTGAAGATAAGAATCTGACTGTTATTATGCTTTATGCGGCTTTTCGCAATGAACCGGAAACACGGGATTTGATTTGGCGGCTTTTGAACCTGGGAAAAACCGTGGCTTTGCCTAAATGTGAAAAGGGCGGTGTCATGACGGCATATCAAGTGGAGACCTTGGAACAGTTGCGCCCGGGCACTTATGGAATTTTAGAGCCGGAGGAAACAAAACCGGTTTTGCCTGAAAGGTTTGACCTTGTGTTAGTTCCCGGTTGTGCATTCGGCAGGGATATGACCCGTCTCGGTTATGGAGGCGGTTATTATGACCGGTATTTGCCTAAGTGTCAATCAGCAATCAAAATAGGTTTATGTTATGAAATCTGCCTGACAGATTCCTTGCCGATGGAAAATTTTGATATACAAATGGACTATCTGATAACAGAAAACGGTGTTGTGAATAATCTGTAAAAAAGTTTTTTGGCACATTGAAATGTGCGGGGAATTGTGATATACTTTAAATAGAAAAAACTGGTGTGGCACAGCTGCACAGAAAAGTAACAGAAATGAGGATGGAAATGGACGTTTTTCTCGAGTATTTAATACGCAAAAAACCTTCGGGGGTTGATGTTGCTAAGAAACTGGGACTGGTTCTGGCTGCCGTTTTGGTCAGCATTGTTGTTATCATGTTTTTTTCAGCCATACCCATTCTGCGCTCCTATGTTTTTGTGGCGCTTGCCGGAGTGGTATACGGTCTTGTGGTTTTACTGAGAAATTTCAATGTGGAATATGAGTACATTTTTACCAACGGTGATTTGGATATTGACATTGTAAAGGCGCAAAGGTCCAGAAAACGGATGGTAAGCCTGAAGGTCAGAGACATTGAAGTTATGGCTTCGGATGCTAACACGACCTACAAGCAGGATTTTGAAAACGATCATTTTTCAAAGAAATATAGAGCAGTGTTTGATGAGACACAGAGACATATTTATCATGTGATTTTCTCATCTGACGGCAAGCGGATTCGGCTGACCTTTCAGCCGCCGGCAAAGCTGCTGGAGGCTATGAAAAAAATGAACCCCCATAGCGTGAACGTTGACCCGGAGGATATGCCGGCAGATAAGGAATCGGCAGAATAAAAACAAATCTCGAAAGAGGGGAAACCATGAAGGCGGAAATCATTGCTGTGGGAACGGAGCTTTTGGTGGGTGATATCGTGAACACCAACGCCCGTTTTTTGTCCCAGCGTTTGTTTAGTCTGGGAATTGATATGTATTATCAGACAGTTGTGGGAGACAACCGAAGCCGACTGACAGAGGCCATTCGTCTTGCATTTTCACGGGCAGACCTTGTGATTTTCTCCGGCGGCTTGGGCCCCACGGAGGATGATTTAACAAAAGAAACTGTAGCGGAGTATTTTCATGTTCCGCTGCTTTTTCATAAAGAAATTGCCGAACAAATTGAGTTATATCTCAAGAAAAAAGCGCCTGTGAGCAACCAAAAGCAGGCACTTATTCCGGAAGGGGCAATCATTCTTGAAAACAGCTGTGGAACGGCGCCCGGTGTGCTTTTGGAAAAGGACGGGAAAATTGCCGTTTTATTACCCGGACCGCCCCGGGAGCTTGAGCCTATGTTCACAGAACTGGTGGAGCCCTATTTGCGGAAAAAATCCGATTTTGTTATGGCAGAAAAAGTGGTTCGTTTATTTGGTATAGGTGAGGCTAGAGTCGGCGAACTGGTTTCAGATTTAATGGCTTGTGCCAATCCCACCGTTGCACCCTATGCTAAGGATAATGAGGTTACGCTGCGCATTGCTGCCAAGGCGGCCTCTGAGGCAGAAGCAGCGAGGCTCATTGAACCTGTGGAGCAGGAACTTGTGATGCGGCTGGGAGATTATATTTATGGCTATGATGAACAGGACATGGTCAAGACCGTCGCAGCCTTGCTCCTTGACAATGGGTTGACAGTTGCTTGTGCAGAATCTTGCACAGCGGGACGGCTGACAGCGGCATTGGGAGATGTGCCGGGCATTTCAGCGGCGCTAAAGGAAAGTATTATTACCTATTCTAACGAGGCAAAAATAAAATATTTGGGTGTTTCGGAACAGACATTAAAAACTGTTGGTGCTGTCAGCTGTCAAACGGCTGAAGAAATGGCCAGGGGCATTCAAAAAGCAGCAAACGCTGACATTGGTGTGTCAATTACCGGCATTGCCGGCCCTGATGGCGGGACGGAAGAAAAACCGGTTGGGCTTGTGTATATTGGTGTTTGCTTCCGGGGTGAAGTGACTGTTCAGGAACTGAATCTCCACGGCAATCGGGATAAAATCCGTCAGGGTGCTGTGATGCATGCTTTAAATGAAATACGCAAGAGGATTCTTGCCGTGTTATGATAAAACCAATGAAAAAGTGAGGAAAATGAAATGAACGATAAGAGACCGCCGGCATCTAATAAAAAGGTGATAGAACCCATTGTGAAGAAAACTTCTCAAGATGAAAAACAAGAAGCTCTTGACATGGCCATGCGCCAAATTGAAAAAGCCTATGGCAAGGGCGCATTGATGCGGCTTGGAAGTGACACACGGCTGAACGTAGAAGCCATTTCCACCGGTGCTTTAAGTTTGGATTTGGCACTGGGAATCGGAGGACTGCCCAAGGGCAGGATTGTGGAGATTTACGGGCCGGAATCCTCTGGTAAAACCACGGTTTCTCTCCACTGTGTGGCAGAGGCTCAGAAAAATGGCGGCACGGTTGCTTTTATTGATGCAGAACATGCACTAGACCCGGTTTATGCTGAAAAACTGGGTGTGAATGTGGATGATTTGTTGGTGGCACAGCCTGACACCGGTGAACAGGCTTTAGAAATTGCCGAAATGCTTGCCAGAAGCGGTGCGATAGATTTATTGGTGGTTGACTCTGTGGCGGCATTGGTGCCCAAGGCTGAAATTGAGGGCGAAATGGGCGAATCTCACGTGGGTCTTCATGCCCGTTTAATGAGCCAGGCCTTGAGAAAACTGGCCGGTGTAATCAGCAAGTCTAACACGGTTGCAATCTTCATCAACCAGCTCCGTGAAAAGGTTGGCGTTATATACGGAAATCCTGAGGTAACCACAGGCGGCCGTGCCTTGAAATTCTATGCTTCTGTTCGTCTTGAAGTGCGGAAACAAGAGGTCATTAAAAAGGGTACAGAGAGCATTGGCGTGCGTACCCGTGCCAAGGTTGTGAAAAACAAGGTGGCACCGCCTTTCCGTGAAGCAGAATTTGATATTATGTATGGTGAGGGCATTTCTCAGGTGGGTTGTGTGCTGGATGTGGCTGCTGAAATGGACATTGTTCAAAAAAGCGGCGCATGGTATAACTACGGCGATTTGCGTTTGGGACAGGGCCGTGAAAATGCGAAAATCTATCTGACAGAACATGCCGAGCTTTTAGAAGAAATTGAACAGAAAGTGCGTGCGGCGGTGCTTACACCTGTGGCATCTGCCGATGCGACAACAGGAGAATAATCATGAAAACGTTAATTGATAACGGTTTACTGATTACCATGGATGAAAATAAGGTCCTCCACAAGGGATGTGTGCTTGTGGAGGACCGGACTATTTCCTATGTGGGCGAAAAGACAGAGACCATGGGGGGATATGACCGGTATATTGATGCTCGTGGTGGCATTGTAATGCCGGGTCTGGTCAATGCCCATACCCATTCGCCAATGACCTTGTTGCGAGGTTGCGGCAACGATTTGGCGCTTGATACCTGGCTTTTTGAGCATATCTTCCCTCTTGAGGACAAGCTGGACGACGAAGCGGTTTATTATGGTTCTCTTTTGGGTTGCGCAGAGATGATTAAAAGAGGCACAACAGCTTTTGCAGATATGTACTTTTTCAGCGAGGCTACCGTTCGTGCGGTGCTTGATGCCGGTGTGAATATGAATATTTCCCGATGTGTAACCGGCACTGGCCATGATTATAAACCACGCCTTGCAGAAGCGAGAAAGCTGTTTTCTGATTTTAACGGTGCCGGAGACGGTTTGATTCGTGTAGAGCATTCTGCTCATGCAGTGTATACCTGCAGTCGGGAGGCTCTTCGCCGTGTGGCAGAGGCGGCACAGGAAGACGGGACAGGCATTCATCTTCATCTCAGTGAAACCATGAAGGAAAACCGGGATTGCTACAGTCAATATGGCAAATCCCCTACAGAAGTCATGCGTGACATGGGTGTGTTTAATGTTCGTGCCAATGCGGCACATTGCGTTTATTTAAGCGAAAATGATATGGATATTTTAAAGACTCATGATGTGAGCATTGCGCACAATCCCACCAGTAATTTAAAACTGGCAAGCGGTGTGGCTAACATTAAGGAAATCATGGGGAAGGAAATCAATGTGGCATTGGGCACTGATGGTGCAGCGAGCAACAACTGTCTTGATGTGTTCGGCGAAATGAAGCTGGCGGCTATTCTGCATAAAGGCATGCGTCTTGACCCGGCGCTGATTCCGGCACTTTCTGTTTTGGAAATGGCAACGGTTAATGGCGCCAAGGCTTTGGGGCGTGAACAGGAATGTGGCAAGCTGAAGCAGGGATATCGGGCAGATTTGATTATACTGGATGCAGATGAACCAGCCCTGCAGCCTATGAATGATCCGGTCTCTTCTGTGGTTTATAACGGCTGTGGCGGCCATGTTGTAACTTCTATGATTGGCGGACAGCTGGTTATGAAAGACAGAGAGCTTTTAACGCTGGATATGGAAAAAATTAAGCAGGGTGTTCAAAGTGCTGCAAAACGGATGGGCATTTGACAAAAGAAACGGAGGACAATTCATGAAATATGCAGTCATCGACATCGGTTCTAACACGGTTAGACTTTGTGTATATAAAACAGAGGGCGGGAAGCTGACGATGGTTTTAAACCGTCGCATTATGGCTCTTCTGGGCTCAAAAACAAGGGACGGTGCGTTGACTGAGGAGGGCATTGCGGCTGCTGTAGAGGCCCTGGAAGCACTCAAGCCTTTTATCGTTGAAACCGGTGTAGCGAAAACGTTTGCATTTGCAACAGCAGCACTTCGGAACATTTCCAATAGTAAAGAGGCTGTTTCGAAAATAGAGAGACAAACGGGCATTGCGATTGATGTGCTGTCCGGTGAGGAGGAGGCTCTTTTGACCTTTGCCGGTGCAGCTTGTGAGCAGAATATGCACGACGGGCTGATTGCAGATATCGGCGGCGGCAGCACGGAGCTTGTGCTGATTCAAAATGGTAGGCCGGTTCAAACTGCCAGTTTTGCCATTGGTTCATTGACGGCTTTTGTTCGCTTTGTGAAAAAAAGACCGGCAGAGCAGGAACAAATTATGGAGCTGCGCCAGTATGTGCGGCAAATGATTGAAGAAAAATTTTCAAAAAATTTAAAGGCAGAAGTTTTGTATGGCATTGGCGGAGCAGCCAGAACCGCCTACGAACTGGAAAAGATTTTGTATCCCACCTCCGGTGGTGCTATTCAGGTTTTAGATACGTTGTTATATCGCCTTTTGAGTGATGAAAAACTGGCAGAGGAGAGCATTAAAAAAGCAAGTCCTGAACGGCTGGATTCCGCACTGCCCGGTGTTGCAATTTTGTGTGAAGTGGCAGAGTTTTTTGGTTGCCGCCGGCTGGATATTTGCAAAGGTGGCGTGCGTGAGGGATATATTGCAAGGCAACTTGGTGCACTTTAGAAAGAGGGAAAATAAATGAAAAAAACAGTTGCCTTTGCAACACTGGGCTGCAAGGTCAATCAATATGAATCTGAGGCTGTGCTGGAGCAGTTTGTCCGTGCCGGTTATGAAAATGTTGAATTTTCTGAACGGGCTGATGTTTATGTGGTGAATACCTGCACGGTGACACATTTAAGTGACAGAAAATCCCGTCAAATGATTCGCCGTGCCAAGGCAAAAAATCCTGAGGCAGTGCTGGCGGTTATGGGTTGTTATGCTCAAACTGCACCTGAGGCTGTGATGGAGATTCCCGGTGTGGATATCATGATTGGCACAGCCGGACGCAGTCAGACAGTGGAGGCTGTGGAACGCTTTTTGCAGGAGCGGAGCATGGTAAATTTGGTGGAAGAACTATCAGGTGATTGCAGTTTTGAACCCTTGGCCATAGACGGCAGCGGTCAGGCACATACCCGTGCTTTTCTGAAGGTGCAGGATGGATGTAATCAGTTTTGTTCTTATTGTATCATTCCTTATGCCAGAGGGAGAATTCGTTCCCGCTCTATAGCCGATTCTGTGAAAGAGGCACAGCGTTTGGCAGCTGCGGGTTTTTGCGAGCTAGTGCTGACCGGTATTCATTTAGCATCCTGGGGCAAAGATAGCGGCGAAGGAACGTTACTTACGCTGCTGGAGGCTTTAGAACAGGTGGAGGGATTGCACCGGATTCGACTTGGCTCATTAGAACCAACGCTGTGTGATGAGGCGTTTGTTCAAGGCGTGAGTAAGCTTTCTAAGGTTTGCCGGCATTTTCACCTGTCTTTGCAGAGCGGATGCGATGCAACGTTAAAACGCATGAACCGGAAATATACAACAGCGGCATATGATGAGGCAGTGCAGCGAATTCGAAAGGCAATGCCCGATGCTGCCTTTACCACAGATGTGATTGTGGGTTTTCCCGGCGAGACGGAGGCAGAATTCATAGAGAGTTATACCTTTGTGGAAAAGCTGGGTCTTTTCGATGCCCACATTTTTAAATATTCACCTCGACAGGGAACACCTGCGTCTAAAATGGACAAACAGGTGTTGTCGGCAGATAAGGAAAAGAGAAGCCAAAGAATGATAGAGCTGGCAGAGCAAAACAAACAGTTGTTTATGAAGCCATATGTCGGCAGATGCGAAGAGGTTTTATTTGAACAAGCCATAAAGCCGGGTCTTTATGAGGGAAAAACACGAAACTACCTAACAGTACAAGTACAAAGCACCGAGGATTTATCCGGCAGACTTTGTGACGTTATGTTAACAGCCTGCACAGACGGGATTTTGCAAGGAAAACTGGTATAGCCGGCAACAACCGCACATACAATAAACCAAAGGATGGTGCGGTATGTTGATTTTTATCAGAAAATGGAATCTTGTGTTGCTGGCGGTGATTCTGCTGTGCGGTGTGTGTACTGCCGGTGTTATGCTCAGGCAGGATCCGGGTCTTGAAACAGCGGCGGTGCCTGGTTATGGCAAGCGAATTATTGTGGATGCCGGTCATGGCGAGCCGGATGGTGGTGCTGTGGGCAATCACGGCGTTTTAGAAAAAGATTTGAATTTAAGCATTGCCTTGCTTTTGCAACAATATTTGGAGCAGAGTGGTGCGGAAGTGATTTTGACCCGTTCTGACGATAATGGCATTTATGATGAAAACAGCCGGACCATTCGTCAGAAAAAAAGGACAGATTTATCTAACAGAGAAAAAATAATTGAGAAATCGGATGCTGATTTGTTCGTCAGCATTCATATGAATAAATTTACAGATTCACGCTATAGCGGTCCCCAGGTGTTTTATTCTGCCAATCACCAGGCATCAAAGCCTTTGGCAGAACAGGTTCAAAAGGAAATGATTGAGGTTTTAGAGCCTGTTTCAGAGCGGGAAATCAAAAAGGCAGGCAAGGAGATTTACCTGCTGAACCAAACAAAAATTCCGGCAATTTTAATTGAATGCGGTTTTCTGTCTAATGACCGGGAGGAACAGCTTTTGATGGATGAGACCTATCAAAAGAAAACGGCGTGGGCTATTTATTGCGGGTTGGTAAGATATTTGTCGGAGGCATGAGAAACGAAGGAGAATGAAGAATGAAGAAACTGAAAATACCACATATTGATTGGTTGCCGATGCTTTTAATTGCGTTTTTGCTCTTTAAGCTGGTGAATAACACGGAGATGACCTTCGGCAGCATTATCAGCACTCTTTACAGCTGTGTTGCTTATTTTGTCTCAGGTTTCGTGGTGGCTTATCTTCTGAATCCGGCAGTTAGATTTTTTGAAGGATTGATACAATCTAAAAAGGATACAAGACGAACCCGCAATGTTAAGCGTGGCGCTGTGATTGCTTTTGTATATCTGCTTTTGATTGGCATTATAACAGTTTTTGTGGTTGCCATTATTCCGACTATACGTGACGGTGTTCAGGAAATGATGGACAATATTCCTGCCTATACGGCTCATGTGGAGCAGTGGCTCAACGATGTTTCCGGTGCGGTGAATCCTCAGCTCTCAGGAACGGTGGGAGCATGGGTGGAGGACATTTTTAAAATGTTTTATAACTGGCTGCAGGAATTGGATTTATCTTCAATCGGCGGTGCGGTTACCTCAGGAGTCAGTTCCTTTGCCACATCGGTTATTCGCTTTGGTTTTGGATTGATTATTTCAGTATATTTCCTGTTCAGCAAAGAACGGCTCATTATCAGTCTGAAAAAGCTGTTGTTTGCTCTTTTGGGCAGAGAACGTGCAGATAAAATAATAGATACAGGCCGGCAAATTAATACCATTTTCTTAAACTTCATTGTGAGTAAACTTCTGCAATCGTTGATTATGCTTATCATTGGTCTATTGGTGCTTGTGCCCATTGGTGTGCCTTTAGCACCGGTGATTGCACTGTTTATTGCAATTACCAATATGATTCCTTATTTCGGCCCATATATCGGTGCGGTTCCCAGCATTGTTTTGGTGCTGTTTTACAGTCCGATTATGGCGTTGTGGATTCTTATTTATGCTGTTGGTATTCAAATTCTGGACAATGCTATTATTGGCCCGAAAATTGTGTCAGATCAGGTGGGTATCAGTCCGCTGTTGGTTATAGCGGGGGTAACGCTGGGTGGCATTTTCGGTGGCATTCTGGGCATGTTTATCGGTGTTCCTGTGGTAGCGGCAATTAAATTGGTTTTCTATGACCCGTATATAGAGAGAAAACTGAAGGAACGGAACATAGAGATTCCGAGAGGAAAAAATTAACAATCGTTCGATTGTATATGAAAAAAAAGCAGAAAAAACCTTGCAAAGCCAGAGGTTATGTGTTATAATCATTGTGTTATGCTAGATGGTTGAAAGAGGTGAAACAAATGAAGGAAGGAATTCATCCCAATTATACTGACACAACAATCAAATGTGCCTGCGGTAATGTGATTGAAACAGGCTCAACAAAAGAGAACATCTCTGTTGAAATTTGCTCTAAGTGTCATCCGTTCTTTACAGGCAAGCAGAAGCTGGTAGACACCGGCGGACGTGTCGAGAAGTTCAGAAAGCGTTTTGGTCTCGCTGAGAAATAAGCTTTCGGGCATTCTTTTATGAAATGATGGAGGTACGTGCAAATGTTGTTGGCTGTGCAGATTCTGCATATCATTGTCACAATTCTTTTGATTGTTGTTGTTCTATTTCAATCCGGTAAACAAGCTGGTTTGTCCGGTTCTATTGCCGGCGGTTCTGAAACCTTTTTTGGTAAGAACAAGGGCAGAACGATTGATGCAATCTTAGAAAAATGGACATCTGTTGTTGCCATTTTATTTTTGGTAACTTCTATTGCACTGTTCTTTTTAGGAAAAGCAGCATAAAAGTATGCAGGGTTTAAGTTGATAAAACAAACAGAACCGTGCGTTTTTGACGTACGGTTTTTTGTTTTAGAACGAATAAAAAAAGTGTGTTTTGAAATGAAATTTTCATTCAGGCTTGCTTTTTTTAACTTTATGGGTTAAACTATACATGTAAATACAAAAGTATATGGAGGTTCAATATGATTTCAGCAGGTGAGTTCAGAAATGGCGTGACCTTTGAATTTGAAGGCAATGTTTTTCAGGTAGTGGAATTTCAGCATGTAAAACCCGGTAAGGGTGCAGCTTTTGTAAGAACAAAGCTGAAAAATGTGATTTCTGGTGCAGTGGTGGAAAAAACCTTCCGTCCCACCGAAAAAATGCCCAAGGCTCACATTGAAAGAAAGAACATGGCCTATTCCTACAGCGACGGAGACCTGTTCTATTTTATGGACAATGAAACATTTGATATGATGCCCCTGTCTCAAGATCAGTTGGGCGACGCTTTAAAGTTTGTAACAGAGAACATGAACGTAACAGTTCTGTCTTACAAAGGGTCTGTATTCGGTGTTGAACCGCCTACCTTTGTTGAACTGACTGTAACAGAAACAGAGCCTGGTTTTAAAGGTGACACCAGCACAGGTGCAACAAAGCCCGCAACACTGGAAACCGGTGCAACCATTAATGTTCCCCTGTTTGTTGACCAGGGTGACACCATTCGTGTTGACACCAGAACCGGTGAATACATGGAACGTGTATAAGACAGAAGATTCCTGTCTATACTGTACTGGAAAGGAAGTGTAAATATGGGATATTTAACAGAAAGAGCTGCATACTTACAAGGACTTGCCGACGGCATGAAGCTGGCAGAAAAAAGTGAAGAGGGTGAAATGCTGACAAAGGTTATCAGCATGATGCAAGAGTTAGCTGCCGGTATTGATGACTTAAACGATGTTGTTGAAGAATGCGAGGAACGCATTGACGATTTAGATGAGTTTGCAACAGATATTTGTGAAGCTATGTCTGATTGTGACCATGATGATTGTTGCTGCGGTCATGATGAGGACGAAGATTTTGATGACGAATTGGACGATATAGATTTCTACGAGATCGAATGTCCCCATTGTGATGAAAAGGTCTATTTTGATGAAGACATGATGGACAGTGATGATTTAGTTTGTCCTAATTGCGGCAAAGTCATTGAGATTGAAATTGAAGACTAAACAACATAACAAGCATCATCGACGCATGTTGCGTCGAGGATTTTTTTCTATTTTTAACGATTAGTTACATTCAGCAACCAAGGGACCAGCCAGCTCGTTTAAGAAGAAGAGCTTACCGGGCAGGGTGGGAATGTAGCTGGAGGTAATCCAGGGTGTGGGACCATAACGCAGGGTCATCCACAGGCTCATGCCTTGCCACTGCATGCCACGGGACAGAGCGCCGTCGCAACCGCCAATGATCGTATCAGCCTGCAGAAAGATGCCGGGGCCAATGGTGTTAGCACGGCAGGGAACCAGTGTGGTTCTGGATTTAAAACTGGTAATGGCGTTCTGTTCAATGGTGAGGGGATGGAGCTTAGCACCCAGACGGTAGGGTTGCTTCTTCCATTCTTCTTCGCTGGAAAATTCTGCTGCAAACTGGGGTTCCCAGAAAGCAATGTGGCACATTCTGCCGATACCAAAGATAAGAACCATCTTAGCACCCTCTGCCTTTAATTTAGCAATTTTTTCAGGATACTGAGGCAGATTTTCCTTGGTGGCAAAGTTTCTCTGTTCTTTAGGAACAGTCAGCTCGCCAAGGGGATTGTAGAATGCCTGCTCCATAGCATTTGTGAACGCTGCAGGGTCGTTAGACGCCAAAGTGTTACCTTCACTATCGCTCCACTCATCCATGTTAAAGCAATGTAAATGGTCACACTTTACATTCCATGCCTTTAAGAAGTAAACAGCCCAACGATACATACCCATAGGGCCAACAGGCAGAATCATGATCAGCTTTTCGCCGTTGTCACGTGCTTTTTTAATTGTAATAGCGATTTCGTGGCCCATCAGCATGTCAAACTCGGTAACATTTTCACAGGAAACAGGCTGAAAATCTTTGTGCCAGAAGCTCTGGCGGTCTAAAATGGATTCCGGGGAATTGGAGCAACAAGCATCAATCTTTTCCATATCCCAACCGGCGGGGTAAAACCCTTCCAGCAGAGAACCCTTTACGGTACTTGCAAAATTCATTATTTTTTCCTCCTCATAATTTATGTAATCAAATGAAAAACAATGTTAGGGCAACATTCTCATGGGTTTAATTTTAGGCCATGCATAAGCCTGTGTGAAACCTTCAGCGTAATCAACACCGCACTGCAAACCACGGAACCGTGCACAGGTTTTGACAAATTCTGCAAAGTCAATGTTGTCATGGTCACGCATCCACTTCATTTGGCTCACGTGACATTCAAGCATCTCCAGCTTTTTGTCGATGGTGGAAGAAATGTCAACATATTCAGTGGGCAAGAAGTTCACACCTGCCAGTGTGTCCATGTAATATAAAGGTGTCAATTCAGCAACACCGCCAACACTAGTCTCATAGTGAGGAACGCTGGCGGCAAAAGTGGCATCAAAAACCAGCTTGCTTACAGCCGTGTGGTCGGGCATATAATCATTAGGGCTATGAGTGATAATAACATCAGGCTGCTCTGCGCGAATCACATCCACAACACGGTCACGGTGTTCTTTCACATCGTAAACCATGACATCGTCTATGTCACAAGTCACAACCTTGATGCCGGCCAGTGCACCGGCGTTTTTAGCCTCTTCACGACGCATAGCACGCAGCTCGTCGGGCATAATGATGGCATGACCACGGTTGCCGTTGGCAACGTGACAAACCGTTACTTCGTGTCCTTCGTTTACATATTTCGCCAGAGTTCCGGCACAAGCCACCTCCACATCATCGGGATGGCAACCAAATGCTAATACTTTCATGTTAAGTTTCCTCCTTCAAGTTTTCTTGAAAATATTATTGATTATCTTCTTTAAGCATGCTCTCAAGCCGGGCGGCCATGAAACCAACCAGCGCCGGACAAAGCTTTTTGCCTTTTCCTTCGGGGAGAGCTAAAATTTCACGACACAAGGTTGTGCCGAAAGTTTCTTGAAAATCGTTTGCCAAAGTTTTCGCCTTGACACAGGCGGCGTTTTTTTCCTCCGGAGCAGGGGGAACCGATGCATTTTGAGCTAGGCCTAAAGCCATCAATGCGCCGGTTAGAGCACCGCAGGTTTCGCCTCGGCCCATGCCACCTCCATAAGGGAGAGCGATTTTGCCGGCAACATCGGCACTTAGCCCTAATTCTTCAGCAAAAGCGAGAAAAACAGCTTGTGCACAGTTGCAGCCTTGGGCATAATAACTCTTTGCAGCTTCTTCCTTGCTGCAAGCAGTGTTGCTACACATTATTAAACACATCCTGATTTTTATTGATTTTTCCTTTTTAATTATATACTTATTTTCTCTGCTTGTCAATGCTTTCCAAAGATAAAAACAACAGCCAAGGGGAAATGAAGGGGTGTGGGATGTGGGTGTTGTTTTTCTGTGAATTTTATAGGAAAAATGTTTAAATTTAATGTTGCGGTCTATCATAAAATGTGATACAATAAAAGCAGAGTAAAGTATTTCTCCTAATTATTTTCATGTCTGTTTGATGATTGTTATTCTTATGTAAACCCGAAAGCTTCAACAAAAGTAAAATGAGATTTTTACAGTTGGATGGTTATTTCTTCACTTTTTCTTTCAGGAGGTTTTATCGTGGAACTTTTAAATAAAAAAATCAGTGAATTATACGTAATTGCAAAGGATTTGGGCATTAAGAGTGCCACGAAATATAAAAAGCAGGAATTGATTCAGTTGATTCAGGCACAGTCTGAACAGACAGGGGAGGTTATGGCGCCTGTTAATCAAGCAGTGAATGCAGAAGTGAAGACCAAAGAACCGGCTCCGGAAACAGCCACAGAACAAGCAATGCCTGAGGAAACGAAGCCTGCGGCTCAGGAAAAAGGCGGTCTCCTTCTGCAGGATGGTGACAACATCGTGGGCGGTATTTTGGAGGTTATGCCGGAGGGATATGGCTTTTTGCGGGGAGAAAACTATTTATCGACCCCGAAAGATGTGTATGTTTCGCCAACCCAAATTCGCCGCTTTAATTTGAAAACCGGTGACAAAGTAACCGGTATTGGCCGAGCACCCAAGGAGGGAGAAAAATTTCCGGCTTTAATTTATGTGCAGCATGTGAATGATGACACGCCGGACAAGGCAATTCGCCGTCGTCCTTTTGAATATCTCACACCGATTTTTCCCGAAGAACGACTCCGGCTGGAAAATAGTCAAAGCGATTTTTCCATGCGCCTAGTGGACCTCATTGCGCCTATTGGAAAAGGCCAGAGAGGTTTAATTGTGGCACCGCCTAAGGCAGGTAAAACCACACTTTTAAAAAACATTGCCAACCATATAGAAAAAAACCATCCGGAGGTTATTCTCATTGTGCTGTTGATTGATGAGCGACCTGAGGAAGTTACAGATATGAAACGTTCCATTTCCGGAGATGTGGTGTTTTCTACTTTCGACCAGCCGCCGGAGCACCATGCTAAGGTAGCGGAAATTGTTTTGGAACGTGCACAACGTTTGGTGGAACAACGAAAGGATGTTGTGGTGCTATTAGATTCGATTACCCGCTTAGCTCGTGCCTACAACCTGACAGTGCCACCCACGGGCAGAACTCTTTCCGGTGGTTTAGATCCCGGAGCACTCCACAAACCGAAAAAGTTTTTCGGTGCGGCACGCAACATTGAAAACGGTGGCAGTTTGACCATTCTGGCAACGGCACTGATTGAAACGGGCAGCCGAATGGATGATGTTATTTTTGAGGAATTTAAGGGAACCGGCAACATGGAATTGCATTTAGACCGCAGACTGTCTGAAAAGCGGGTCTTTCCGGCTATTGACATTCACAAATCCGGCACCCGCAAAGAAGAACTGTTACAGAGCCAGAAGGAGCTGGAGGCAGTTTGGGCCATTCGGCGGGATTTATCTTCAAATCTTACGGTGCAAGAAGTTACTGAACAGCTGATCAATACTTTAATCCGTACAAAAAACAACGAAGAAATGATTGAAGTTATTACGAAAAACTTTGAAAAGTCAAAGAAATATTATAAATCCTGAAAAATTTAAAGGAGGGAACTTGTATGGGAAAATTGATATTGGTTACCGGCGGAAAGAGAAGCGGAAAGAGTGATTTTGCCCAGGGTTTGGCTGAGGGATTCGGTGATAGCATTTTGTACATTGCCACACTGGTTCCCGAGGATGATGAAGAGGTTAAGAGCAGAATTGAATACCGCAAGAGCATGCGCCCATCCACCTGGGACACCTTGGAAGCCTATGACGGCATTGCCCGTCACATTGAGGAATTCGGCATGTCTTATGACGGGATTGTGCTGGATCGGGTTTCGGTTATGATTACACAGCTTTTAGGTGATTATAACGAGAGTTGGGAATCTATCCCTATGTCTTTAGTGCTGGAGATTGAAAAAGCGGTTTGGCAGGTCGTTAAGGAAGTGGTGCAGATTGCCAAAACAGCATCCACTCCCGTGATTATGATTACCAATGAATTGGGCATGGGAAGCCGCCCTGCAGATAGGTTTAATAAAATCCGGCGGGATATCACTTGTCGTGTGAACACCAAAATTGCAGCACTGGCTGATGAGGTTTACATGATGTTTTCCGGAATTCCCATGAAAATCAAATGAAAAAACTTGCATCTGTGAAAATCATGATGTATAATAGAACTATACTTTTTTTATGAAAGAGAAGGGCGGCGGTCATATGGATATCAACGAAACACAAAAATATCAGTTTGGAACCAACAGAGATGATTATATCCGCTCTGTTATCACTGCAGTGCATGAAGCACTGAAGGAGAAGGGTTATCATCCCGTCAGCCAGATGGTCGGGTACATTTTATCCGGCGACCCGACTTATATCACCAGCCATAATAACGCACGGGCATTGATTCGCAAAATCGAACGTGATGAGTTGTTAGAAGCACTGGTGAAGGATTACATTAAACATCAGTAATCACTGAGGGGGCTGTAGCGAAAAGCACAGTCCCCATCTTTCATGTGGGGAGAAGCTCATGCTTTCAGCTGCTATGCTAAAGGAATTTGCCCACTCGCTGGGAATTCCTGCCTGTGGCGTCTGCAGTGCCGGTCGGGACAATCAACTGGCGGCATGCTTGCAGCAACGCCGTGACCGGTTTTCTGCTTGTGATTTTGAAGAAAAAGATATTGACCTGCGGTGCAATCCGTCAGCATGGATGCCGGACGCCCGCAGTGTTTTCGTTTGCCTTTTTCCTTATCATATCGGGTCGCTTTCAAAAGGGAATTTGTCCGTTTATGCCATGGTGCCGGATTACCACAAGGTGGTTGGGAACATGTTGGCACAAGTTGCTGATTTCATTCAGGCCCATGAGCCCACGGCACAATGTAAGAGCCTTTGCGATGCAGGGCCGCAGGTAGACCGTTGGCTGGCCTACCGTGCCGGCTTGGGGTTTTACGGGAAGAACAACATGTTGATTCATCCTGTGTATGGTTCCTATTTTTTTATTGGCTCTTTGCTTTTGAATCTGCCCCTTTCACCAGATGGGCCACTGGCTATGAGCTGTGCAGAATGTGATGCTTGCCTGGCGGCTTGTCCCGGTGGCGCACTTTCAGAGGATTTTGGTTTTGACTGTGAGAAATGCATTTCCTACTTAACTCAAAAAAAAGAAGTGACCAAAGAGCAGCAAACACTCTTGCATGGTCAGAAAAGTGTATATGGTTGTGATGCCTGCCAGAGGGTTTGTCCTCATAATCAGAATATGCCCGACACACCCATTGTTGCTTTTCATGAGAATTCTGTTACGCAGCTTTGTCAGGCGGAACTAGAGGGCCTAAGTGGACGGGAATTTAAGAGGAAATATGCTGATTATGCTTTTTCCTGGTGTTCTAAAAAAACGATTTTGAAAAATTTTCGATAGAATGTAAACTTTTAATTAAGCGAGGTGAAACGTCATGGAAATTTTATCCCCGGCCGGCAGTTTTGCCGCCTTGGAGGCAGCGGTGCATTATGGAGCCGATGCAGTGTATGTGGGGGGTGCACGGTTCAGTGCCCGAAAAAATGCTCAGAATTTTACCGATGAAGAGCTTATGCAGGCAGTAGATTTTTGTCATGTGCGGGGCGTGAAGGTTTATTTATGTTGCAACACACTCATGAAGGAATCGGAACTTGACGATGCCATGGCGTTTATTCGATATGCATATGAAATCGGTGTTGATGCTCTGATTGTTCAAGATTTGGGTCTTCTTTCACGCATACGGCAGGAATTGCCGGAAATGCCGGTTCACGGCAGCACACAGATGACAGTTACCAACAGTGACGGTGTAAACCTTTTGGCAGATTTGGGTGTTAAACGAGTGGTGCTGGCACGGGAGGTGACCGGTAAAGAACTTTCCAATATTTGTCGTAACACAAATACAGAGCTGGAATATTTTGTTCACGGTGCACTGTGCATCTCCTATTCCGGTCAGTGCCTCATGAGCAGTTTGTTGGGCGGCAGAAGCGGCAATCGTGGCGGTTGTGCACAGCCCTGCCGTTTGCCATATACACTTCTGAAAAATAACAAGCCCGTCACGGAAAAGCAGGCACTTTTGTGCCCCAAGGATTTATGTCTGGCAGACCGGGTGCAAGAGCTTGCCGCTATGGGAGTGACTTCGTTAAAAATTGAAGGCCGGATGAAAAGTCCTGAATATGTGGCAATGGTAACCCGTGTATATAAACAGGCTGTCGCTGGCAATGTGTCAAATGAAGAAATTCAAGATATGCTGAAATTTTTCTCCCGTGGTGGTTCTTGCAACGGTTATTTTGATGGTTGCAGTTATAGTAGCATGATGGACTCTGTCGGCAATGCAAAAATTGCATCTGCCTTGCCGGTGCTTGAAAAACAAGTCCGGAAAAATCCTGTTTCTCTTTCTTTTTATGGTCATATAGACAAGCCGCTGAAGGTTTCTGCATCGTCAGGAGGAAAGATTGTGACGGTTTGCGGCGAAGTGTGTGAAAAAGCCCATACCCGTCCCACAGAGCCGGAGCGGATTCGGGAGCAGCTCGCCAAACTGGGAGAAACACCTTTTTATGCAGAAAGTATTGATATTCAGGTTTCAGACAATGCGGCAATTCCCATTAAATCTATTAACGCATTGCGTCGTCAGGCAGTGGATGAGCTGGAGAAATTGCTGGCACAGCAATATCGAAGGTCTATTGAACCATCAGCAAACCGTGGGGTTCGTTACATGAGCGAAAAGCACAAGCCGGCACTGTGTGTTGAGGTGATGACGAAGGAGCAGCTTCATGCAGCAGTGGATATGGGCATTGACCGGATTTATCTGCCACTGCATCTGGCAGAGCAGGCGACTGCTGCTTTTCAACCGGTATTGCAGCTTGCACCGATCACGAGTGAAGGGCAAACACTTTTTATGGGTGATGCAAAGCGGGTTTGCATTCAAAATCTGGGACAGCTCTCAGCGTCATCCGGACGGGAGATAACAGCCGGTCATAGATTGAACATCACCAACGCAGAAAGTGCAGAACAGCTTTTGTCTTTAGGTGTTAGCCGAGTGGTTGTGTCACCGGAATTAAACTTAAAAGGCATTTATGCCTTGCGTCGGCACACGGACATGGAACTGGAGGTTATCGGCTATGGCCGATTGCCCCTGATGCTTCTTAAAAACTGCATTATCAAAAGTGCGGGAACCTGTGGTTGCGACTCAGGAGAATTTGCCATTCAAGATAGAAAAAATGAGATTTTTCCGCTGCTTCCCTTGCGTTGCGGTAATGTGGTTTATAACAGCAAATCCATTTATATGGCTGACAGGATGGAAGACATAAAAAATTTACAAATTGATGGAATTAGATTGAGTTTTACTCTTGAAAATTATGAAAGATGTTGTATAATAATAAGGGAGTATCAGGATGCATTGGCAGGAAAAACCGTCAGGGCACCTGAGGGCGATTTTACCCGTGGTCATTTTTACCGCGGCATGCAGTGAGGTGATAGTGTGAAAGTGTTGGTCAAGCGTTTGCCGGATGCAGACGGTAACAAGCCAAACCTGCCTTTTTATGCCACAGAGGGTGCAGCAGGCATGGATCTATCTGCCCATATTTCACAGCCTTTGATTTTGAAAAAAGGAGCTATGGCTGTGGTGCCAACAGGGCTGGCAATTGCTTTGCCGGGGCCGGAGACGGTTGCCTATGTGTATGCTCGCAGCGGTTTGGGCGTTCGTCATGGCATTTGTCTGTCAAATGGGGTTGGTGTCATTGACTCTGACTATCGGGGTGAAATTTCTGTAGGTCTCATCAATCTGGGCCCTGAAGATTATATCATTGAACCCGGTGAACGGATTGCACAGCTGGTGTTCGCACCGGTGATTAAAGCCGAACTTTCAGAAACAGAAACGTTGCCGGAAAGTCACCGAGGAAGCGGTGGTTTTGGTTCAACAGGCCGATGAAGGCTATGTGATGCATGCGGGTTGTGTTCTTTAAAAGAAAAAGGGAACTTCGCTCTTGCAATCAGAACGAAATTTGGGTATAATAAAATCATTATTAAAAATGGCAAACTTTGGATGGTGAAAACTGGTTGTCTCAATGGGCGGTTTTTGAGAAAAACCATTTTTAGCTATCAAAAATGCCTGTTTTGGCATTTCTGTGGGTGGCTTGCGGACTTTTCACAGGACCTACGCCGCAGCAGACAGGCGCATTGAATATTACACAAAGGAATTGAGGCGTTGTTAATGCAAAAAGCAGCAATCCGGCTGCCGCAATCCGTCTCGGTGGTTTTGGCGTCCGGGTCCCCCAGAAGGCGGGAACTTTTAACGCAAATTGGTTTACCATTTCAGGTGGTGCCCTCTCAGGCTGAGGAAAATATTCCGCCGGGTCTTTCTCCTTCAATGGCGGTGCAGAGCCTGTCTCTGTTGAAAGCGGCTGATGTTGCCGGAAACCAGCCGGAGGAAGCACTGGTTATTGGTGCTGATACTGTGGTGGTTTTTGAGGATGAAATTCTCACCAAACCGGCAGATGCCAAAGAAGCGGAGAATATGCTGAGGCGGCTGTCAGGAAAAAAACACAGTGTTCTGACCGGCATCACCGTGTTCAGACGCAGGGATGGAAAAAGCGTCAGCATAACCGAGGAAACGGCTGTCTGGTTTAAAGAGCTGTCTGATGGAGAAATCAGTAGCTATGTTGCCACCGGCGAACCCCTTGACAAAGCAGGTGGTTGCATATGGCATAAAAATTCTTGGAAAGATAAAGCTGGGGGATATGGGATTCAGGAACCTTTTGGAATGAAGGCTGTTACAAGGATTGAAGGGGATTTTTACAATGTTGTTGGATTGCCTGTCAGTCGGTTGTGCCAGATATTGAAAGATGAATTTGATGTTGATATTTAAAGGCTGCCATTTTGGCAGCCTTGTTTTTTAAAATTTCCAGTGAATAAGTATATCATCATTATCAATTTCAATGTAATATATAAGTGATTGGATGATGCTTCTTTTATCGTTCAAATCAAGGTTGTCATCATTCATCAGTGTTGCAAGGTTTTGAATCTGTTCTGTTGTCATAGTGTTATGTTCTTCAGGAACATCCAATGCTTCCAATTCCTTTTCAAGCGCCGTTTTGGTTTTGTTAAGGGTTGAAACTTTTGTTGTGATAACAGACAGGTCAATTCCATCCAGTGCATATAAGTCCATCATTTTAGAAATCTGTGAATCTATGCTTGCGATTTCTGAAGCGATGGTCTTTATTTTTTTACTGACATCGTTTTTGGGTTTATTTTCCCTTACTTCTTCAATGTAGGAAGGCTCAAGTGATAATTTTGTAATTTCTGTGATGATTGCAACATCCAATTCCAACATTTTATGATGCTTATTTTTGCAGTTTGGGTCTTTTATCATTTTTTTCATTTGCTTACTTCTTGAATAACAAGAATAAACAAGGTTGGTACTGTTGAAATTTCTTTTGGCATATCTTGCGCCACAATGTTTGCAATATAACATTCCACCTAACAATGTTGTGTGCGGTTTATATGTTGTGCCATACTTTTCTTTTCTTTCATCCATAATCACTTGTATTTTATTAAATGTTTCTTGGTCAAGGATAGGATCATGAATACCTTTGTACCATTTATCCCTGTGCTTTATCATTCCAATATTGACTTTGTTTTTCAATACCCTTCTGATTGTCTTTGCTTCCCATTCACCATATTTGTGTAAATAGCCTTTTGCAGTGACCATGTTTGCAATAGTTCTGACCGGGGTTCTGTTTATAAATAATTCAGCAATTTCTTTTATTTGCATTGCTTCATATTCATTGGGTATCAGCAAGCCTTCTTGATAATCATAGCCAATGGGAATCCATCTTGAACCATGCCATTTTCCTTCTTGTGCCCGGCTGTCTTTTCCCATCATGGTACGTTCTTTGATTTGTTCCCTTTCAAGCTGTGCGAACACTGCCAAAATTCCCAAAATAGCCTTGCCGAATGGAGTAGAAGTATCAAAATTTTCAGTCATAGAAGAAAAGAAAACACCATGCTTG
>JAZSAS010000034.1:0-4329 GCA_045602005.1 Clostridia bacterium | reverse complement strand
TTTCGGTCCTCCGACTCAGAGGTGATAAGTCATTGGAAAGTCTCACCATTGCCTCGCACCAACCGGCAACTCTCTCCAGGCTCCACAATCCGACCGTCCTCGTCACAGTCGTTTTTTGTGATATTCAAATTTTAAAACATATTATACACCGCAAAAAATACTTTGTCAAGAGTTTTTTGAATTTTTTAAAACTATTCGCCAGTCCAGCAGTAAGTGCATATTTTGTCACGATCAATTCCAATAGCTTCAAGAATTCCGTCCAGACTCTGATATCCAAGCGAATCAAAACCCATTTCCTTGCAAATAGTATGGAGCAGACATTTTCCGCGCTTCGTTCTGCTATCAGCATATTCCGCAATATGCTCTTTACCGGCTTCTCCTTCCTCTTGCTGAATAATTTTCCTTGCAATCAGTTCCATTTCAGAATTACTTCGAGAAAAATTCAGATATTTACAAGAAAACATTATTGGAGGACAGGCCGACCTCATGTGAACTTCTTTGGCTCCAGACTGATAAAGAAAATCAACCGTTTCACGAAGTTGTGTTCCTCTGACAATAGAATCGTCCACGAGAAGCAGTTTTTTATCTTTTATCCTTTCGGGAACGGGAATTTGTTTCATTTCAGCAATCAGGTTACGCATTTCCTGATTGGATGGCGTAAACGAACGTGCCCACGTAGGAGTGTATTTAATGAACGGGCGTGCAAATGGTTTTCCTGCTGCGTTAGAATAACCAATAGCATGAGGAACACCGGAATCCGGAACACCTGCAACATAATTCACATCGGGAATTTCTCCATTCAGTGCTTCATCTCTTGCCATAATTTCACCATTTTTGCAGCGCATCACCTCAACATTGACACCCTCGTAATTTGAATTAGGGTATCCGTAATAAGTCCACATAAATGCACAAATTTTCATCTTGTCCCCGGGTTTGGATAACTGCTTTAATCCATCCGCAGTAATTTTCATAATTTCTCCTGGGCCAAGGTTATAGCACATCTCATATCCAAGCTTCTGAAATGCAAAGGATTCAATACAAGCACAATAGCCTGTATCCTTTTTTCCGATTTCAACAGGTAATCTTCCAACCTTGTCACGTGCAACAATGAGTGAATTCTGCATCATCATAATAATTGTACAAGAACCGTCAATAACCTCCTGTGCATATCGGATTCCATCTACGATATTATCGCATTGATTGATAGGTCCAGCCGTCAGCTCGTTTGAATTAATCTTACCGGATGACATTGCCATAAACTGATGTCCCTTGCCTGAAAATGTTTTTTCTATCAATTCTTCTGCATTATTGATAATTCCTACTGTTGCTATAGCAAAAAGACCAAGATGGCTGCGCACCAACAAGGGTTGGGGATCAGAATCTGAAATACATCCGATTCCTGCTGTACCATTCATTTTCTCCAAATCACTTTCAAATCTTGTGCGAAACGGCGTGCTTTCTATACCGTGAATTTGCCTTTGATAGCCTTGTTCTTCATCATAAAACACCATACCTCCGCATTTAGTCCCTAAATGTGAATGATAATCTGTGCCAAAGAAAACATCATATTTACAATTTGTGCTTGTTACAGCACCGAAAAATCCTCCCATAGCATGCTGCTCCTTTCTAAATAAAATAATACAGGGCAAGATATAAAATCCCACCCTGCGTCAAATTACATTATGCAAAAAACAGCTTGTTTATGCGTTGCAATTTCAGCCATCATATTTTTACTTTGCATTGTAACACATAGAAAAGATAGTATGCTATTTAAACCACTGACAGATTTCGACGGTATTGGTTCTGTATGTGTGCTGATTTTCTTCACTCTTATGTTGTGCCTACCGTCATTTGGTCAGAGTTTCGGCATTAGATCAATATGGTTTTTAATTATTTTTATTGCATCGGTAATTTCATTTATCGGTTTGTTTTACGCAGAAAAAAAGCGACAAATCCAATTCTCAGTTGGAAGTTTATGAAGAGAAAAAAGTTTTTTCTCTCGGTTCTGGCTCTCTTTTTAACTCAGGGACTTATGCAGGCGAATATGACAAATATAATTGTATTTATTAACTACACACAGCCTGATAATACTATTATATCCAGCTATGCGATTTCAATTATGTATATCGGAATGTCACTCGGTTCAGTTGTTTTAGGACCATTGGCAGACCGCATAGAGCCTAAAAAGGTTTTGGTTGCTTCTCTTTCTCTTACAGGGGTTGGATGTGCCATTATGCTTTTATTTACTGCCCAAACTTCTGTAATTATTCTTGCCGCTTCTCTTGGCATATTAGGCTTTGGGCTTGGCGGAAACGCTGCAATTTTTATGAAAGTTGTATTGTCAGGTGTGCCTGCTGAAACTGCAGGAGCAGGAACCGGAACATACGGCTTATTCCGTGACCTTGCAGCACCCTTTGGCGTAGCGATTTTTGTTCCTCTTTTTACAAATAGAGTAACAAATATTATAAGTAGCGGGAAGGGTGAAATAGCCGCCGCAGTAAATTCTATAAAGTTTCTTGCTGTAGCGGAAATTATTTGTGTTATTGCGGGAATTGCGATAGTGTTGTTCCTGCCTAAAATTTATAATAAAAAAGGAGAAAAAGCATGAAATTAAAAGACAAAGTAGTTTTAATTACTGCCTCAACCCGAGGAATAGGTCTTGCCATTACTAAATCCTTTGCTAAAGAAGGTGCTATAGTTTATATGGCGGCAAGAAATTTAGAACTTGCAAAGCAGGAGGCTGACAAGCTAAATTCTGAGGGCTATATAGTAAGATATGTTTATAACGATGCAAGTAAGAGCGAATCTTATATTTCTATGACTGATGAAGTAATAAAAGATGCAGGGCGTATTGATGTTTTGGTTAACAACTTCGGCACTTCAAATCCGGGAAAAGACCTTGACTTTTCAAATACAGATACAGATGTTTTCTTTGATATTGTAAATATCAATTTAAGAAGTGTATTTATGGCTAGCAAAGAAGCAGCTAAACACATGGCAAAAAACGGTGGCGGCAGTATTATAAATATATCCTCTGTAGGCGGACTTATTCCGGATATTTCACAAGTAGCATATGGGACAAGTAAGGCTGCTATTAATTATCTTACTAAACTGATAGCCGTACACGAAGCAAAAAAAAATATTCGCTGTAATGCAATCTTACCGGGAATGACTGCAACCGATGCAGTAGAGAAAAATCTTACGGAGGGATTCAGAGAACTATTTATGCGCCATATTCCCTTTAAAAGAATGGGTGCACCAGAAGAAATTGCCGCAGCAGCAGTTTACTTTGCATCAGATGATTCTGCTTATACCACAGGTCAAATACTAACCGTGTCCGGCGGTTTTGGTTTGGCAACACCTGTATATGGAGATTTGTCAGACAAATTAAATCGAAGATAGACAAAAAACACAGACAGAGCTTCAAAATTTCTCCATCTGTGTTTTTTGACCGGCAGGTCGCGTTTATTATAACACATTGGAGGATTTTGTTCATCGCTTAAGCTTTTTTGAACCACGCGACTATTGCGAGGTTTTCGTTATAAAAAAATCCCCCTCAACCAAATAGGTTGAGGGGGTTAGTTGTTTTTAAAAATCAATTTCTAAACTCAAAGGGTTTGAAATTTATTTCTTGAGGTATTTAGCAACTTCTTCTGCAACGAGCTTTGTGATTCTTGCCATATCCTCAGCGCTCATTGAGCCGCCTGCATTTGAGCAATCTGCTTTGCCGTCACTGCTGAACAACTTCATTTTTTCCATTGTAGCGAGTTTTACGGCTTCTACTGCTGCAGGGATAAGGTCGATGATACCTTTGTTCATATCTGAGAACTTCTTGAACTCGGCTTCAACAGCTGCAACGTTGATATCTGTAAAGATGTTAACTTTGCTGATACCATCTTTGATGGCCTGACGGAAATCGTTGTCGGTGAGACCTGAACCACCGTGCAGAACCAGAGGAACATCCACAGTTTTTGCAATTGTGCGAATTCTCTCAAAGTCCAGTTTGGGGGGCAGCTTGTATGCGCCATGTGCATTACCTACAGCGATTGCAAGTGCGTCTACGCCTGTTTTTTCAACAAAATCCTTTGCAAGAGCCGGATCTGTGAAGAAAGCTGAAGGATCTGCCAAATGGTCGCTACCTTCTGCTGAACCTTCGTTGTCTCCAACGTGGCCTAACTCACCCTCAATTGTTGCACCATAGGAGTGAGCAATGTCTGCCATCTCTTTAACCTTTCGAACATTCTCTTCGTATGTATCTGTTGAGGGTAAGTCGGAGGCCAAGCGGTCTTAGGAAGACAACTCTAGGTTGCAACTCCTTGGCTCACAGAA
>JAZSAS010000033.1:0-17461 GCA_045602005.1 Clostridia bacterium | reverse complement strand
GGTCTTGTGGTGCATGACACAGCAACGCATTGGTCGATGTTTGGACAATTTGTTATTCTTTTGATGATACAGATTGGCGGTCTTGGGATTGTAACACTGTCTGTGGCAATGGCGATGCTTGCCGGAAGAAAAATTGGACTTATCCAAAGAAGTACCTTGCAGGATGCAATATCAGCTCCGAAGGTCGGTGGAATTGTAAAACTTACAGGCTTTATATTAAAAACAACTTTTGTAATCGAACTTATAGGTGCAATTCTTCTTTCAACAGTATTTTGCAGAGAGTTTGGTATAAAGGGAATTTGGCTCGGTATATTCCATTCAGTTTCAGCATTCTGCAATGCAGGGTTTGACCTGATGGGAACAAAGGCTCCGTTCTCATCCCTTACATCATATTCTGCACAGCCCCTTATAAATGCAGTTATAATGCTTCTCATTATCATAGGCGGTATTGGTTTTCTTGTATGGGAAGATATAAAGACAAATAAACACCATATAAAGAAATATCGTATGCAGACAAAGGTTGTATTATCAGCCACACTCTTTTTGATAATGCTACCATCAATATATTTTTACTTTGCAGAGTTTAATGATTTGCCTGTGTCGGAAAGAATATTAAATTCCATGTTTCAGTCGGTAACACCGAGAACTGCGGGATTTAATACGGCAGATTTAACAAGCTTAAGCGGAATCGGTCAAGTGATTACAATTATCCTGATGCTGATTGGCGGTTCACCAGGCTCAACAGCAGGCGGTATGAAAACAACAACGGCAGCAGTGCTTATATTTTCAGCAATATCAGTATTTAGAAAGAAAGATGATGTTGAGTGCTTTGGCAGAAGAATTGCAGATGCAACACTTAAAAATGCAGCAGCGATACTTCTAATGTATCTCTTGCTATTCCTTACAGGTGGTCTTATCATAAGCGGTGTTGAAAATCTTCCGTTAATGGACTGTTTGTTTGAGTCAGCATCCGCAATAGGTACTGTCGGACTCACTCTTGGAATTACACCAACTCTTGGTACAGTATCAAGAATTGTGTTAATAGGACTTATGTTCTGAAAAAAACAGTCACTTGCTTCGCTGTTTCTTTTTTTTCGCAAAAGGCTATGTTCAAGTCGGCTATTTGCTTGTAAACGCACTCATAACGCCCTTCTTCCACTATCAACCGTTTGCGAGTGCAAAGCATTTTTACCCAAAAGGGAAGAAAATGGAAAAAATTGTCCCAAAAGTTCTTTCTTTCGCAAATGATAACGTGTTTCCACTCACCACAGCCTTCACAAAAGTCCAAGTCCTCAGACATAACAAATTTATTTTGCTCATAACTTGTTTTGTTCATTTCATTCCAACACTTTAAACAAAATTCTGCCATTGTTCTACTCCTTTCTAGAACTTTATATAGTATATCACACTTTTCTGGAAAGTGCAATACATATGTAATGCATATTGTTTATATTGAATTATATATAATAGTATTGCAGAGGTGATGAGCATGAAAAAGTTTAAGATTCCGTCAGTACCACCAACAACAAATAAATGCATACGCTTTCCAAATGATGTTGTGGAGGCAGTTGAACAAGCGATACGAGGGAAAAACTGTACCTTTACTGCGTTTGTAGTGGAAGCAGTTCGTGTTGCGCTTGAAAATATTAAGGATGAAAATGAATAAATTATATGATAATTGGGAATTGTCTAAAGAGTTTGCTAAATATGATGCATCTATCTCGTACACGAAAGCAGAAAAAACGACCAGCCATTTGGATGGTCGTTTTTTAAACTATTACAGCCAAATATTACTCGTGAGGCGGAATGTTCTTCTGCGGCAAGATATATGTTTGACAGGAATTGACAATTTTTGCGTGCTAAACCATTGATTCTCCCTGTGTCTTGTGGTATAATTGATGCATGCGTGATTTTATTTAACAAGTGACATAATTGTATGATTGATTTAATAGTAATAGCTATATTTCATTTACATGATGGCGGGGGAATAGACAAATGGAACTTAAACGGCAGATTACGCCGGTTCGTGACATTAGAGTATCATGGCTGCAGGCCGGCGGTGGCTTGCTTTTTCTCAGCGTGCTGTTAGGTATTTGTATGCTGGTTCTAACGGTTGTGCCTTGTGATGTTTCTTTAATTGGAGAGTTATTGACCAGTCCGCTGGTGGTGGCGCTTAATATCTGGCCCCTGTTCTGCGTGATGGCGCTGCTGTTTTTTTTAAGTGCCAGACCTTGGGTTAGTTTTTCGATAACGGCGTTGCTTGCGTTTATCATTGCAGAGGTCAATCGGTTTAAAATGATTTTTCGGGATACCCCTTTTGTTTTTGAAGATGTGCTCTTGGCAAGCGAAGCCACGAAAATGACAGAGCACTATGCCTTATATCTGGACGAGGTCTCTCTTTGCACGTTGATTTTTATTGTTTTAGGGGCAGTGTTTTGCTTTTTCTTTTTCAAAGTGAAACAAATGAAGTCTTGGGTGAGAGTCGCCGGTGTTACAGGTGCCGTGCTGTCTTTGGTTTTATCTTGTAACTTTCTTTATTTTGGCAATGTTTATATTCACGATATCACCTGGAACGATGCTTTTAAGCCTGCCTGGAAAGCCGGCAATCAGGCGATGTGCCGGGGTGTGATATATTCCTTTATGGAAAGCATGCCGGAGGCCATTATGATGCCCCCTGAGGGATATGATAAAAAAGAGGCGGCGGCTATGCTCTCTACCTATGATACTGTGCCTTTGGAGGACGAAAAAAAGGTGCACTTTATCAGCATTATGCTGGAGGCCTACAATGATTTAAGCCGGTTTGACAGCATTGAGTTTGCCATAGACCCTTATCAGAATTTCCACAGGCTGCAGAAACAGGCTTACAGCGGAAGGCTTTATACCAATGTTTTTGCCGGCGGCACTGTGGAAACAGAGAGAGCCTTTTTAACGGGATATGGCGACACAAATTTTCACAATAAAAACGTAGAGTCTTATGTGCGTTATTTCAAATCTCAGGGATATTATACAGAAGCCATGCATCCTTGCTACGGCTGGTTTTATAACCGTGAAGAGATTAACAAATATTTGGGCTTTGATAATTTTGATAATCAGGAAAACACGTATCATGCCGTTTCAGACGGAGAACTGGAAGAGGAACGCTATCAGGGCCTTCTCAGCGACTATGATTTTTTTGATTATATCACTGCGGGTTTTGAAGAAGTTGCCGGGAAAGGGCAGCCCTATTTCAATTTTAGCGTTACCTATCAGAATCACGGCCCTTATGAGGCAGAAAAGCCGATACCGGATTATATCCGCAAACCGGCGGCGTATACAGATGAAGAATTTAACACTGTTAACAGCTATTTTTACGGTATTCATAAAACCGACCGTGCGTTGGGCAAACTGAGGGCCTATATTGACGGTTGCCCTGAGCCTGTTGTGCTGATTTTGTTTGGCGACCATAATCCCCATTTGGGGAGCAATGCGGCCTATGAAAAGCTGGGCATTGACATTAGCTTCATGTCGCCGGAGGGCGCTGCAAACTATTATGAAACGCCCTATGTTTTTTATGCAAACGAGGCGGCAAAGGAACGGTTGCAGCGGGATTTTCAGGGAACGGGCAGCACGGTTTCACCAATGTTGCTTATGAATGAGTTATTTGAATATACCGGCCTTTCAGGTCCGGCCTATTTGAACTATCTGCAATCGGTTAAGGAGACTTACAGCGTTATCAATCCGGTGTATGTCGGCAAAAATGAAATATACCGCCTGCGGTCTGAGCTGGCAGACGATGAAACATTGCTGAACCAGGCAGGGGTGGAATATTATATGAAAAACGAAGCATTTGCTGAGGAAAATCAATAAAAACAGAAAGGTGATTCACAATGACATTTCAAAGGGCAGATATTTTATTGCCGAAGTTTTCAAAAGACAGTGAGAAAATGAAGCAATGGAGTGTGGTAGCTTGCGACCAATATACTTCTGAGCCGGAGTATTGGCAGGCGGTTTCTGAATTTGTGGGAGAGAACCCGTCAACATTGCGCTTGACCATACCGGAAATATACTTAAATGACGCTGATATTGATGAACGCATCAAAAGGGCCAATGCCACCATGAAGCAGTATATGGCAGAGGAGATTTTTACAGAGTATAAAAACACCTATGTATATGTGGAGAGAACCCTTGCCAGCGGTGTGAAACGGCTGGGCGTTGTGGGTGCTGTTGATTTGGAGGATTATGATTACAGCGTTGGCTCTCAAACCAAAATCCGTGCCACGGAGGGAACGGTGGTTTCCCGCATTCCTCCCAGACTGAAGGTGCGGCGTGAAGCGCTGATTGAGTTGCCCCACATTATGATGCTGATTGATGATGCTGCTTGTGATATTGTGGAATGCAACAGTGCATTAACAGAAGATTTTGAGAAGCTCTATGATTTTGACATGATGCAGGATTCAGGTCACATCACCGGTTATAAAATGAGTGATGAGGCTTGTGAGGCTCTGGATAAAAAGCTGGCGGCGCTATCTGACCTTGACAGTTTTAATCAAAAGTATGGTGTGCAAAAGGATTCTCCCTTGGTTTATGCTATGGGTGACGGCAATCATTCTTTGGCAACCGCCAAGGCTTATTATGAGAATTTAAAGGCTGAAATCGGGGAGGAGCAAGCGAAAAACTCACCGGCACGGTATGCCCTTTGCGAGCTGGTTAACCTTCACGACAAATCTTTAGAGTTTGAGGCTATCCATCGTGTGATTTTTGATGCAGACGGAGCAGAATTTCTGGCATTGCTGGAGCAGGAATATGACATTAGTTATGATGAAAATGCGGTTGGTCAAACCTTTATATTGGTTTATCGGGGCGAGGATAAAAAAGTAACGGTGACCAATCCCACAGAGTATTTAACGGTGGCCACCGTGCAGAAAGCGTTGGATGCTTTTTCTCAGAAGCAGAACTGCGAGGTTGATTATATCCACGGTGAAGATGTGGTTCATAAATTATGTGAAAACACTTCAAACTTTGGTATTATTCTGGAGTCAATGGATAAATCCGATTTGTATAAATCAGTTATTTTAGATGGCGCATTGCCCAGAAAGACCTTCTCTATGGGTGAAGCCTGCGATAAACGATTCTATACAGAGGCAAGAAAAATCAAATAAGGCGAAATTGCTGCTTTAAAAGGGTTGTTTTTAAACAACCCTTTTTTGTATAACGAAAACTACAGGAAACGACACAGGGGCTTTGCCTCTGGACCCCTTTACATAGAAGAACACAATTTACTTAACCCTTAAGGGGAGCTAGTAACATTAGGGTTATTGTTAACGTATTCAAGAGGATTGCAGAAGTTCTCCTCTTGCTTCAAGGCGAAGTGAAGATGCGCTTTTTCCAGCATTTCAGCAGCTGCACTGTCCCCCACAGCGGCAATAACCTGACCTTGTGCAACTGTTTGCCCCTGTGTCACCATCTCGGTGGAGGATAGATTTTGATAGACTGTCTGATAACCGGATTGGTGGCTTAATATAATGGTGTGTCCCATCAGAGGGTCATTATAAGCCTTACAAACCATGCCTTCAGCTGCGGCCTTGACCTCTGTGCCGGTATCGGCAGCCAAATCAAGCCCCGTGTGGATGCGCCAGTCGCCCATGGTTTTTGAGTAGAGAAGTTTATCCGGTGAGTGGGGCGTGAGAATTTCGGCATTTATGGGTAGGATTATATCAAAGGCTTCTGGCTGGTTGATGACCGGTGCGGCAGAAGTCTCTGGTTTCGGTGGTGGAGTGGTGGGCGCAATCGAAGGAACCGGAGGCGGGTTCGTGGATGACGGCAAGGGGGGAGAGGTCTGTACCGGCACTATGGTGGGCAGAGTGACAGGGGTGTTGTTTTCCAGTGTCAGCGATACGTTTGAAAGGCGCCAAAGGGTGACTAAGGTGACAAGCCCTACAGAGACCAGCGTACACACGCCTATGTAGGACGCTATCTTAAAACCCGATGACTTCTGTTTCTTCTGCACTTGTTTTGTTTTTTTAGAATTCTTTTTCATGTCGTTTCCTCCTTGGACGTATTTGTAATTAGCATGCCCAGAAAATGGAATTCTATACATTTGGGAGATTACGGTGATTTCGATGTGAATGTATTTCGTGGTACAAATTCTAAAAAAAACACCGACCTTATATACTGATAATAGAAATCATATAGGGCGGTGTTGTTTTGTTTATTGTCAGTCCAAGAGAATATACCCATGGGGTTATGCAGCAGGACATGGGCCTGCTTTTGGGAACGTATCCATTTTTAAAGGCTTTTTCTGTTGGCAAGTCTGTGGCAGGGCGGACGCTTTCTGCGGTCAGTTGGGGCAGAGGAGAACGCCGGCTATTTTTTAATGGTGCCCATCACGGCATGGAGTGGATTACATCTCTTCTCCTGATGACCATGTTAGAGACCTGTTGTTATCATTATGTAAATGGCACCAGCATTGGAACTGCAGACTTTCGCAGTCTGTATGAGCAGGTGACGGTTGTGTTTTTGCCAATGGTCAATCCGGATGGTGTTAACCTTGTGCTTCGTGGACTCACAGAGGATTTGCCGGTGTTGACTAAAACCCGACTGAAATCCTATAACGGTGACAGTACAGACTTTTCAAAATGGCAGGCGAATCTGCATGGCGTGGATTTGAATCATAATTATGATGCAGCTTTTTACAAGGGTGTTTTTATGCAGCATAAACTGGGAATTTACGGCCCCGGCCCCACGCGCTTTAGCGGCAGTGAACCGGAAAGCGAACCGGAATCTAAAGCGGTGGCAGATTTTACGAGAGAATTTCATCCTGATGTTGTTGTTGCCTACCATACACAGGGCGAGGTCATTTATTATGATTTTGAATCAAAATCAACAGAAAAGGGCAGGCAAATGGCAAAAGCACTTTCAGAAGTCAGCGGTTATGCCTTAGACCAGACAGATGGCATGGCCAGTTATTCCGGCTATAAGGACTGGGTCATTGACAAGTTTTTCATTCCTGCCTTCACCATTGAGGCGGGTTTGGGAGAGAACCCTTTGCCTCTTTCTCAATTTGAAAAGATCTATCGTGATAATCTGCCCATGCTTTTATACTTAATGGGAGCATAAAAAAGGGCATAAACAAACCATTGATGCATAGCGCAAGACAGGCGATTCAGCATCAATGGTTTTTTTCAATTGAAATTTTTTTATTCAGGTTTAGCCATGGGATTGCCGCATGCCGGGCAGAAAGCAGCCTCGTCACTGATGGCTTTGCCACAGCTGGCGCAAATTTTTTTGTTTGCAAGGTCAGCTGCCTTTGCCTCCTGAGAGGCAAGTTTTTCTTTCAGCTCGTCAATCTCCGAGACTAAAACCTCGGCGTCGCTAGCGGAGGTGTCTTCTCCCTTGGCTGCCAGATAAGCCAGCTCACCCAGCTTTGTGTAGCGGGTTTGAATAGCGTTTTTTGTGTCAACCACAGCCAGCTTCACCTTTGTCAGCTCCACCAGCTCACCGGATTTTTTAACAGCGTTGTTAACCGTGTTTTTTACATCTGAGAAAAATTTTTCCATTTATATGCCTCCTTTTTGTCATGTATTCTCTAACATTATTATACACGTTTTTTCTCAAAAAAACAATCCATTGTTTTCAGTTTTTGTATTGTATGTATCAAAAAAAAGGGGCAATACTGAAAAAGAGATAATTTGAAAGCAGGGAAAAACATGGAAAAATTCGTCATTCGGGGCGGAAAGCCGCTTTGCGGCAGGGTATCTGTTTCCGGCTCTAAAAATGCTGCATTGCCGGTTTTGGCGGCGTCACTTTTAGCCGACGGAAAAGTGCAACTGGGAAATATTCCACCCTTATCAGACGTTTTTTTTATGTGTGAGATTTTGTCTGAGTTAGGTTGCGAAGTGCGTTCTATAAAACCGGACAGTGTGGAAATTGACACAGCCACACTTCATTCCGGTGTGGTGACCTATCCTTTGGCTGGCAGGCTGCGGGGGTCTTTTTTGGTTATGGGACCGCTGCTGGCGCGCCTGGGGCAGGTGAGCATTGCCATGCCCGGCGGCTGCCCTATTGGTGCCCGTCCTGTTGATTTGCATATGAAAGGGTTAGCGGCGCTGGGTGCAGAGATTCAAAATAATTGTGGCTGCATGGAGGTCTCTACCAAAGAACTGCGGGGAGCCAGAATTTATTTGGATTTTCCCAGCGTTGGTGCCACTGAGAATATTATGATGGCGGCAGTGTTAGCAAAGGGTGAAAGCACAATTGAGAATGCGGCTGTGGAGCCGGAGATTGTAGACCTTGCGAATTTTCTTTGCAGCATGGGCGCTAACATTAGCGGAGCAGGAACCGATAACATTAGAATTCAGGGTGTTGATAGCCTGCGTCCTGTTAGTTATTCAATTATATCTGACAGAATTGAGGCCGGCACTTTTTTGGTTGCCACCGTGGCTGCAGGCGGCAGAGTGACAGTGGAGAATATTCTGCCGGACTATGTTAAGCCCCTCACGGCGAAGCTGACGGAAATGGGCGTTCCCATCACGATTTCCGGTGATTCTATTTGTGTGGAAAGCAGCGGCTTGTATCGGGCGGTAGATATTAAAACCCTGCCCTTCCCCGGTTTTCCCACAGACATGCAGGCTCAAATGACGGCACTACTTTCTGTTGCGGAGGGAACGGGCATCATCACAGAGACTGTTTTTGAAAACCGCTTTATGCACGCTGCAGAGTTGAACCGCATGGGGGCCTCCATTCGTGTGGCGGGGAGAAATGCTGTTATTGAGGGAAATAAGGCCCTGACCGGTGCTAAGGTTAGGGCCACGGATTTACGTGCAGGAGCCGCATTGGTCATTGCCGGTCTAGCGGCCAGAGGGGATACAGAAATTTCAGATATTTATCACATTCAAAGGGGTTATGTGGGGTTAGAAAAAAAACTGCGCCGTTTGGGCGCAGAGATAGAACGGATTCCTGATTAATTTGTGAGATAACGTAAAGCAGAGAAAGCGGCAACAGCACCGTCAGAAGCGGCGGTGATCACCTGCCGCAGGGGTTTTTTTCGCAAATCGCCTGCTGCGAACACACCGGAAAGAGCTGTTTCCATGGTTTCATCTGTTAGAATGTAGCCCTGTTCATCCAGGGGCAGCTGCTCTTTGAAAAGTGCTGTGTTGGGCAGGGTGCCCACAGCAATAAACACACCGTTTAGCTCTATGTTCCATTGACTTTCGTCATTTTTATTCTGCAGTGTGATGCCAGTGACGTTCTTTTCTCCTAAAATTTCCGTAACGACGGTGTTCATAATCAGTTCAACATTTTCAAGTGCTTCTACTTTTTTTACCAGAGAATGAACAGCACGGAACGTGTCACGCCGGTGAATTAAATACACCTTTTTGCAGTATTTTGCCAACACGAGAGCATCTTCCAGTGCTGTGTCTCCGCCGCCGACCACGGCAACGGTTTTATTTTTATACAGAGCGCCGTCGCAGGTGGCGCAATAGGAAACACCTTTAGCACGCAAACGGTCTTCGCCGGGCACAGCCAACTTTCGTGGGGAGGCACCGGTGCAGAGAATCACGGTTTTAGCTTCTAATGTGCCTTTTGAGGTAACAATTTTTTTAACATCTTTCGTCAAGTCAACAGACAAAATCTCGTCATAGCGGATTTGGGCACCGGCGTTTTCTGCCTGTTGTGCCATTTGCATGGCCAGGGTCACAGCATCGATTCCGTCGGGAAAGCCAATGTAATTTTCCAGAAGGGAAGTGGTTGCCATTTGCCCCCCTGCAAACATTTTCTCTAGCACCAGACAGGAAAGGCCGCTTCGGGCTGTATATAAAGCGGCATTTAAGCCAGCAGGCCCGCCGCCTGCAATAATGACATCATACATGGATTATCCTTCCTCACTTGCTTCTGTTAGCAGTTTTGTAATTTTTTCATAAAACGCATAAGGATCTTTTCTGAAGCTGCGGCACATTGCCAGGGCCTTGTCCTTGCTGCCGGCAAAAACAGAAATTGCCAAAAGGGAGTTTTTTCCCTCTTTGAGTTCTAGTTCTGCGGCGAATAATTGGTCTGTTAAAGGGATAACGTCGCACCGCAGAGATTTCCGGCTGGTTTCGTTTTTATAATACTGGTCCACCGAGTGTTTTAAGCTGTTTTTAACGCTGGGGAGCAGCTTGTTTTCAAACATGGAAATCATGTCTTCCCCGGAAGGGGTCAGTACATATTTATCTGTTTCATCCCGCCAGACGGTTTTGATATAGTTTTCGACGGCGAGCTTTTCAATCACATCGCATAAATCCAGAAAGTCTACACTGGTGGCTTCTAACATGCAATGCTTGAGCTCTACATCGCTGACGGGTATATCAGCGTAGAAAATCACAAACAGCACTGCTAGTTTTATCTCTACAGGGTCTTTAAGTCTATAATATACATTTTCCCAAATGTCTTTTTTCATACTTGATTCCTCCCAGATATAGTTATATCATATTAAAAAAAGGAAATCAACAGATTGGTTGAAAAATTTTGCGAAATGTGGTAGAATAGATTTAACTTAAGTTAAATCTATTCAGCTAAATTCGCCTACGGCGAGCTAAATGTGCTAATGCACGCTAAATTACTTCGTAGCTAAATTGACCTACGGTCAGCTATAAGGCGAATTTAATTTAGCTACTCCAAAGGAGTTATTTCGCTATCGAATGAAATGAGATACAGGGGAATCCTTTGATGAAAACAAAAATTTTTCTTAACTTGACAGAATCGTATAATGATTTCAAATAAGGTTTACATACCAGCAAAAAAGAATATCTTTTGACTATTTGTTTATACAAAGAAAAATCACCAAGGGGGGGACAGGTGTGATAAAAGAAATTGGCAGCAGTGACCATAAACTGGTTAAAAAAATTGCCAGCTTAAAAGAGAAAAAATATCGGCAGCGGTACGGAGAATTTCTGGTGGAGGGTGCTTTGTCGGTAGAGTGGGCACTGGCTTCTTCTTATGAGGTTTTATCTGTTGTGAAAAGCGCAGATTTTCCTGTGCCGGAGAATCTTTTCAGGCTACTATCCGGCAGAGATTTGATCAGTGTGCCGCCCCATGTGTTTTCTAAGATGGCAGATACTAAAACACCTCAGGGAATTTTATGCACCTGTCGGTTGCCGCAAACGCCGAAAGCACCGGATGAGGGTTTGTTTATATACTGCGACGGGGTTCGGGACCCCGGCAATCTTGGCACGATTATTCGCACGGCGGATGCTATGGGCTTTGACGGCGTTGCCTTATCACCTGACTGTGTGGACCCTTATAACCCAAAGCTGGTGCGTTCTACCATGGGGTCTTTGTTTCATGTGTCATTGTTTAACGGCTTACATTATGAAACGTTAGCAGACTGGAAAAATCATGGGTTTTTGTTGGCTGTGTCGGCCCTTTCTGATGATGCTGTGTCTTCTCGGGTGTTTCGTGCCACAAATAAAACTATTATTGCGGTGGGCAACGAGGCGGCCGGCGTTTCTAAAACGTTGCTGGAGATGGCTGACACTATAGTAAAAATTCCTATGGCGGGCAGTGCAGAGTCTTTAAACGTGGCTGCTGCCGGGGCAATTTTGATGTATCAGGCAGCCGGTGCTGTGCGACGGATTTGAAAGAGGAATTCAAATGGATAATCAATACATGCAAGTGGCTATTTCAGAAGCTGAAAAAGCTTTTAGTGCCGGTGAGGTACCGGTGGGTGCTGTGCTGGTTCGGGGTGATGATATCATTGCCCGTGGCCATAATTTAACAATGATGCAAAATGACATGTTGGCCCATGCGGAAATGCTGGTGATTCGGAAGGGGCTTACAATTTTGGAAAGCCGCCGTCTTGATGATTGCTCGCTTTATGTGACCCTGGAGCCTTGTTCTATGTGTGCCGGTGCTATTTTGCTTGCCCGCCCCAAGCGAATTTATTTTGGGGCCTATGACCCTCGTGCCGGTGCCTGCGGTGGTCGGCACGATGTGCTTTCCGGCAGCGGCATTGAGGTTTATGGCGGGATTATGGAGAAGGAATGCGGCATGCTGTTGCAAGAATTTTTCGAAGCCTTGCGTGAACGCTGATTTTCATAAAAAAGTCTGGAAAACAGGCGGGACTTATGGTATACTGATATAGAAAGAAAATGTTTGTAACAGCCTGACTGATTGATAAAGGAGAAATGAAATTTATGGCTGCAAAGAAAAAGAAACCGGCTGCAAAAACCAAAAAAGGAAAGCAGCAGGTGGTTGAAGCACCGATGAAAAACGAGTTTATATCCCTGTTTATTATTGTGGCAGGGTTATTGCTCGGCGTGTTTTTATATACCCCCAGCGGCGTTGTGGGAGAATGGGTTCAAAGCCTTAGTACAGGTCTTTTTGGCCCGCCAGCCTATTTGTTGCCCCTTTTGCTGTTGGCTTTCGGCATTCACCGTGCTGTGGGCAAGGGTTATGAAGCGCACCGGCAGAAGTATGTTTTATTGGCGCTTCTTGTTCTGGTGATGTCTTCTCTGTTTCAGCTGTTTTCCGGTGTGGAGGCTATGAATCCCTTCTGGCTGTCCAGCATCTCTGATTATTGGTGGTACGGCAACAGCGGCATTGGCGGCGGTGTGCTGGGCGGCATTGTGTGTGATGTTTTTGCGGCAACGGTGGGACGGATTGCAGCTGGTATTATTTTGTTCACCATGCTTTTGGTTTTGATTATGGTTCTCACCAAGTGGTCGCCCCTCAAAGCATTCCTCCGGCTGATTGTGCGTTTGTTTGTAGATGTGAAGGCCGTGCAACGTGCGGCACGTGCTGAAGCTGTGAAACATTCAGAGGAACAGATGAAAATGGAGAAGGGAACGGCCCATGACAAACGGTCAATCCCTAATTTCCGTGATGATGAAGTGGTGCGCTCGAAAGATAACAGTGCCGATTTGGTGATTCCTAAGCCTTATGATGATGAAAACTATATTCCGGCGTCTATTCGAGATATTCCCATTGACGGTGATGACCCCGAGTTTAATTTTGAGGAGTTAGATGCCATTTTAGATCAGGTTCTGCCGGCAGAAACCAAAGAAACAAAACCGGTTTTACGACCTCTTAGTGGGGAAGAGCCGGTCAGCGATGGTTCGACTGCAGTGAAAACGGTTGCAGCAGAAAAGGCAGAATCTCTCTCCGCTGAGGAAACGGCAGAGATTGTTCAGGAAATGGAGGAGGCTTTTGAAAAAATTCCCTATACCTATCCTGATGTTGCGCTTTTAAATCAGGCGAGCAGTGGCATTGACAGTGCCGATTCCCGTGAAGAAATGCGGGAGACTGCTGCCAAGTTAATTGCAACGCTGAAAAGCTTTAATGTGGATGCTAAGCTTTTGAATGTCAGCAAGGGTCCCACAGTGACCCGATATGAACTGAAGCCCGGAGAGGGCGTTAAGGTTAGCAAAATTGTGGGTCTTTCTGATGATATTGCTCTGCGGCTGGCGGCAACAGGCGTGCGCATTGAAGCACCCATTCCCAACAAAGAGGCCATTGGCATTGAGATACCCAACAAAACGGTTTCCACTGTGAGCATTCGTGAAGTGTTGGATTCTGATGAGTTCAAACAATTTCCCTCGAAGCTTGCTTTTGCCTTGGGTAAAGATATTGCAGGCAAAAATGTGGTTGTGGATTTAGGAAAAATGCCCCACGTGCTCATTGCAGGTGCCACGGGTTCCGGTAAGAGTGTTTGTATCAACACGTTAATTACCAGCATTATTTACAAGGCCGACCCCAACGAGGTGAAGCTGTTAATGGTTGACCCCAAGGTGGTGGAACTGAATGTATACAATGGCATACCCCATCTGATGATTCCTGTTGTTACTGACCCGCGTCGTGCTTCCGGTGCGCTTTACTGGGCGGTGCAGGAAATGACACGGCGATATGCGGTGTTTGCAGAATGTAATGTTCGTGATATTAAAGGCTATAATGAGATGATTCGTGATGAGGGCGGCGAAAACACCATGCCTCACATTGTGATTATCATTGATGAGTTGGCAGATTTGATGATGGTAGCGCCCGGCGAGGTGGAGGATTCCATTTGCCGTTTGGCACAGATGGCCCGTGCTGCGGGTATGCATTTGGTGATTGCCACTCAGCGGCCCTCGGTGGATGTCATTACAGGTATCATTAAGGCCAACATTCCTTCGAGAATTGCTTTTGCAGTGTCTTCTCAGGTGGATAGCCGCACAATTTTAGATGCCGGCGGTGCGGACAAGCTGCTGGGTCGGGGCGATATGCTTTTTGCGCCGGTTGGCTCGCCTAAACCCACCCGTTTGCAGGGTGCATTTATTTCAGATAAAGAAGTTGAGCGTGTGGTAGAATTTATTAAAAGCGGCTCAACGGCACGGTATGATGAGGATGTGTTAGAGAAGATTGAAAACGGCAAGGTTGTGAATATATCCGGCCAGAACCACGATGCAGGCGATAATGATGAATTGTTGCCCAATGCTATCGAAATTGCCGTGGACACCGGAAAAATTTCTGCTTCTTATTTGCAGCGGCGGTTGAAAATCGGGTTCTCCAGAGCTGCCAGAATTGTAGACCAAATGGAGGAACGGGGCTGGATTGGCCCCCAGGACGGCAGTAAACCCAGAGAGGTGCTGCTTTCCAAGGAGGATTACTTAGAAATGAGCATTCACTCATGAGAGGAATAGAATTAGGCTTTCTGCCGGTTTCCCGAGGGGAAATGGAGGCGCTGGGCTGGGATGCACCGGATTTTCTCTATATATCCGGTGATGCGTATGTGGATCATCCCTCCTTCGCCCTTTCTGTGATTACACGGGTGTTGACGGCAGCCGGCTATCATGTGGGAGTGATTTCTCAGCCGGACTGGCAGAGGGCAGAGGATTTTCAGGCTTTGGGCCGTCCAAAGCTGGGGGTTATGATTGGTGCCGGCAATTTAGATTCCATGGTGGCGCATTACACCGCCGCCAAAAAGAAACGGCGGCAGGATTTATATTCTCCCGGCGGAGAGGCCGGCAAACGGCCGGACAGGGCCACAGTGGTGTATGCCAATCGCATTCGGGAGGTTTTTCCTGGGATTCCAATTATTATTGGCGGAATCGAGGCAAGCCTGCGGCGGCTGGCGCATTATGATTATTGGCAGGATAAGGTGCGTCGGTCTATTTTGTTTGACAGCCGTGCCGACCTTTTGATTTACGGCATGGGTGAAAAGGCTGTGGTAGAAATTGCTGATGCTCTGGCAAAAGGCGCAGATGTATCTAAGCTTCGCCACATTCGTGGAACCTGTTATGCGGTAAGCTCGTTAGAGGAAATTGATTCAACATATCTTTTGCTGCCCTCTTATGAGGCGGTTTGTGAGGATAAGCGTAAATATGCAGACATGACCCGTGAGTCTTTTTATGAGCAGGATGCCATTCGGGGGAAAACCCTGGTGCAGGCGCACGGCAATCGTTTTTTAGTGCAAAATCCGCCTATGCCGGCATTGTCCGGCAAGGAGCTTGATGGGGTTTATGAGCTGCCCTATGTGCGCCGTGCTCATCCTATGTATGATGAGGCGGGAGGGGTGCCGGCTCTTTCAGAGGTGCAGTTCAGCATTGCCTCTTCCAGAGGGTGCTTTGGCTCTTGTAATTTTTGTTCGCTAACCTTTCATCAGGGCAGGAATGTGACATCAAGAAGTCATGCATCTATTTTGCGTGAGGCAGAAATTTTAAAAACCTTACCTAATTTTAAAGGGTATATTCATGACGTGGGCGGCCCCACTGCCAACTTCCGTCAGCCGGCCTGTGAGAAACAGAAAAAGGCAGGCACATGCCGGAATAAGCGGTGCTTATATCCGGAGGTTTGTCCCTCTGTTCGGGCAGACCACAGCGACTACCGGCGTCTGCTGAAAAAGCTGCGGGAACTGCCCTATATTAAAAAGGTGTTTATTCGTTCAGGAATCCGGTTTGATTATCTCATGGCAGACAAAGATGACAGTTTTTTTCGTGAACTGTTGGCCCACCATGTCAGTGGTCAATTGAAGGTGGCACCGGAGCACATAGCGGATTCGGTGCTGGCGTGTATGGGAAAGCCATCGAACAAGGTGTATGAGGGCTTTCGAAGGAAATTTAAAAGGCTGAATCAGGAGATGGGCAAGGAGCAATATTTGGTTCCCTATCTCATGTCGGGTCATCCCGGCTCAACCCTTGCCGAGGCGATTGGACTGGCGGAGTATCTGCGACGTGAGAAGATTCATCCGGAGCAGGTGCAGGATTTTTATCCCACACCCGGTTCGGTTTCAACGGCTATGTATTATACCGGTTTAGACCCCTTTACCATGAAACCGGTGTATGTTCCCAAGGGTGAGGAAAAAGCCATGCAGCGTGCGCTTTTGCAGGCATTTTTGCCGGAAAATCGCACACTGGTGTTAAAAGCGTTAAAAAAAGCGGGGCGGCAGGATTTAATCGGCTTTGGGGCCGGCTGCCTGATTCCGCCCAGACCATTAGATACAGGAGGAAAGAAGAATGACAAAAGCAAAAATTCTAGACGGCAAGGCCGTGTCCCAGAGAATCAAGGACGAACTGAAGGAAGAGGTGGCAGGTCTCAAGGCAAAGGGCATAAATCCCGGTCTGGCGGTCATCATCGTGGGCGATGACCCGGCTTCCCGGATTTATGTGAACAACAAGAAAAAGGCCTGTGAATATATCGGTGTGCGTTCTGAGGAATATGCACTGCCTGGAGATACCACACAGGAGGAGCTCATGGCATTGATTCAAAAGCTGAATGAGAGTGCTGAAATTGACGGCATTTTGTGTCAGCTACCTCTGCCGAAGCATTTGGACGAAAAGGCAGTTTTAGACTCTATTCGTCCGGATAAGGATGTGGATGCTTTTCATCCGGTAAACGTCGGAAAAATTATGATTGGTGACTATGATTTTCTGCCCTGCACACCGGCGGGCGTTATGGAACTGATAAAGGAAAGCGGCATTGATATTTGCGGCAAGGAATGTGTGGTTGTTGGTCGAAGCAACATTGTGGGGAAACCCATGGCCATGCTTTTGTTGCATGCACATGGAACGGTCACCATCTGCCATTCCCGCACAAAAGATTTGGCAGAAACCGTTGGGCGTGCTGATATTGTTGTTGCAGCTGTGGGCGTTCCTGAGTTGATTACAGGAGATATGATTAAAGAGGGCGCTGTGGTTATTGACGTGGGCATGAACCGGCTGGAAGACAAAAAACTGGTGGGAGATGTGGCCTTTGAAAGTGCTGCGGAGAAAGCCTCTGCTATCACGCCGGTGCCTGGCGGTGTTGGCCCCATGACCATTGCTATGCTGATGAAAAACACCGTTAAAGCAGCGTTGTTACATCAAAATAATAAATAATTAAAAAAATTAAAAAATGTAGGTTTGTCAATGATGTGTTACAAAATTGATTAAAAAATTTCACCGTCTTTAAGGAAAGCGTTGATATAATCAATAGGAGTTTTCCAATTGAGCGGTCGCATAGGAAACCTGTTGTATTTATAGTTATGTATTTTTAA
>JAZSAS010000032.1:0-2907 GCA_045602005.1 Clostridia bacterium | reverse complement strand
TGACTCTGACCTGCGTCTTGCAATGACCGGTTCCATCCGGAAATACATGGCAGAAAATACTGCACACACCGACCCCAGACAGTACTTGACTCCTGCACGTGCAGCAAACAAGGATCTGGTAAAGAAGAAACTCGTAAACGTTTTAGGATGCGACGGCAAAGCGTGAGCTTAAATGGAAACACAAAGTGGTGTAAAGCAAAAGCTTTACACCACTTTTTTGTGAGTCAAGCCCTCCTCCGCCTCCCTTGCAAAGCCCTCCTTGCCTAATACCCATTCTGGGCACGCAAGGAGGGGAATCATCATAGACAGCGGGAGGATTCCAGCAAGCAGATAGTTTATAGTGCTAAATGCCCTGCCGGGCGGGCCTACTTTTGTAAGACAAAAGTAGCAAAAACGCGGGGGATTTCGAGTTCCCCCGCACCCCTTAAAACGACACAGGGGTTTTGCCCCTGGACCCCTTTACATAGAAAAACACAATTTACATAACCAATTTATGGGTGACAAGTAACAGTTGGCTGGCAGGCCAATTAAAAACGCTATGTAGCGTCGCCAGTAGCATTAGGGCTATGCCCGAAAATGAAAAACCCGCACTAAAAAGGGACTGGCAAATCTGTTTTTGCGCCAGTCCCTTTGGGATTCTTTTTTTTTACAGTGTAACGGTAAATCCGAAGGTGTCTTCCAGCTTACCGCTCTGCAGACCCGTAATGGTATCATACAGCTTTTGGCTCACTTCACCAATTTCACCGTTTCCGATTTCCATCACTTCATCTACCCAGCGCAGCTTGCCAACCGGAGAAATAACCGCTGCTGTGCCGGTGCCGAATACCTCTTCTAATGTACCGTTTTCATAAGCCTCTTTCAGCTCATCTACAGAAATTTTTCTTTCCTCAACCTCATAACCCCAAGATTTGCAAACCTGAATGACAGAATCACGGGTAATACCCGGTAAAATACTGCCATTTAACATGGGAGTTACAATTTTTCCGTTAATCTTAAAGAAGATGTTCATTGCACCAACTTCTTCAATATATTTGCGTTCCACGCCATCCAGCCACAGAACCTGAGAATAACCGTCATCATGGGCCTTGACCTGCGCTGCCAGAGACACAGCATAGTTACCGCCAGCCTTGGCAAAGCCCATTCCGCCACGAACTGCACGGACATATTCATCTTCAATCCAAATGCCAACCGGAGACAAACCGCTTGCATAATAAGCACCACTGGGGGAAAGGATGATCATAAACAAATATGTGTCAGAAGGTGCAACACCTAAAAATGCATCGGTGGCAATGATAAACGGACGAATATACAGTGATGTGCCGGGTGCAGAAGGAATCCAATCCTCATCCACTTTCACAACAGCTTTAACTGCCTCAACAAACATTTCCTCCGGCAATTCCGGAATGCAAAGACGCTCATTTGTCTTGTTGGTTCTCTTGGCATTCATTTCAGGACGAAACAGTCTGGTTGTGCCGTCAACACCTCTGTATGCTTTTAAACCTTCAAACATTTCCTGGCCATAATGGAATACCATAGCAGCAGGAGACAAGGTCAAATCGCCATAAGGCACAATTCTTGCATCATGCCAGCCCTTTTCTCCGGAATAGTTCATAATAAACATATGGTCAGTAAAAATTTTACCGAAACCAAGCTTAGATTCATCCTGAGGCTTCTGTTTCGGTGCAGTTGTTCTTGTAATTTTAATATCCATTCTAGTTTCCTCCATCTCTCTTTTTCATCATTATAACTCTTTTTTTATTCATTGTCAATCGGCAACAGTTTTTTCCTGCGCTCTCCCAATAAAATACGAAACACCGTGGGCACCAATGCAATGGCAACCGTCATTAACACAATAGAAACCAAAGCCTCCCCGCCTTGCTGCAGGGCCTGGCTGTAATGTCCCTGTACAAGATATGCCATCATGCGATACAGTGCGCTCCCCGGAACCAAAGGAAAAATTCCCAAAACCAGAAAAATGCTGGCAGGCATTTTGCAGATGCGGGCTAGCAGCTCAGACAACAGGGTCAACACCAACGCACTGAGAAAAAAACCGATTTTTGGTTCCTCACACAGTAAGTACACCAGATAGCCCACCGCACCGGCTACTGCTCCCAAAAGAGAAACCCAGGGTTTTGCCCGCAGGGACAAACCCACAAAGAAAATAACCAGCATGCATACAACAAATTGATATATGTAACTCATTTTATGCCGCCCCCAATAAGAAAATCAGTGATGCGCCAATGCCCAAACCCGCAGCCACCATCAACGCCTCTGCCACACGGGATACCCCGGACATTAAATCGCCGTTAATGGCATCACGAATGGCATTAACCATTGCAACACCGGGAAACAATGGTAGCATGGAACCCACAATCACTGTTTGTTGCTGCATTGCCGGAAAAAAGCGCCCGAACAAAAGCATCACCACGCTGGGGACCAGGCCGCCCAAAATGCTGTTAAAGAAACTATACATGCTGACAGAGCGGAAAAACAGGCCCGCAAACTGTGCCAACAAGCAGCTGAAGAAGGCAAAAATCAGTTCCCACATACCGCCGCCTAACAGCAACGCAAATGCACCACCTGCGACCGCAGTTGCCAGAAGATTCAAAAACAGGCTGCCGTTTTTTCGCCTGTCTAGTTCTTCTAATTCCAAAAGTGCCTCTTTTGCCGACAATTCACCTTCTGAAACCTGACGGACAACACTGTTAATCTGTTCGATTTTCTCCAGATGAATACTCCGCCGCCGAATGCGCCGGTAACTGGTTACAGAATGCCCCGTCTCGTCAGTCATTTCTATCAGTATCATCGTGGGCACTGCAAAAATATGAATATCTCCCTTGCCGATACTGCGAAACATATACAGGGCCGCATCTTCTGCCCGATAGGTCTCCGCACCGGATTCCAACA
>JAZSAS010000031.1:0-40884 GCA_045602005.1 Clostridia bacterium | reverse complement strand
AAAGCCGATTTCCTTAAAGGTTTTCAGCTTTTCCTCAAAGGGAATAGAATCACGTACGGCAGGGCCGTATGCGTCTGCACCTTCGTGCACGTTCCAGGGACCTACAGAATACTTAAATCTGCTCATGTTAGTTACCTCCGAATTTTTTATTTTTCGTGTTTATCTCCTTAGGGGAGATTGTTCTTTTTTAGATGTAAGTCTACGCACAGGTCGGTGTTTTGCACCGACCTTGCGCAAATTTTAAAATTACAGGCTCAAAATGATTTCTCTGATGTTCTGAGCAACCTGCTTGATTTCCTCTTCGGTAGACAGGATGTTAATACCATAACCGGAGCCCAGACCCTTATCAACAACACCAACGCTGATGTTAACGGCTCTGCCCAGAATATCGTCTGTCTGAGGCAGCATATTCTTCTTATAAACTCTGTCGTTAACGTTGTTGGTCGGTGCAGCCAGCTTTTTCTCTAACACCTGCTCCATGTTGTTGTATACATGCCAGCCGGAGTAAGCAATGGGACGACCGCCGGTCTTTTCGCAGAATGCTTCTGCCAGTTCTTTGGTGTCAAACAGAATGGTTAAGAGTGTTGCGCATTCGCCTTCATCGTTGATGGTTCTAAAGGAGATGTGCGGCAGGTCAGAAAGCAGGTCTTTCAGCATTGCTTTCTTATAACGCAGAGTGGTCAGAATCTCGTCAAGTTTGCGGGTCTGAGCTAATGCAACAGCACCGGTCAGCTCGTTCATTCTCATGTTCATACCGATTAAGCTTCTGTTACCAACTTCAACGCCCAGACGGTTGGGTTTGTGACCCTGGTCATGATAACCGAATGCTCTTTCATACAGATTTTCGTCGTTGGTGATAACCGCACCGCCGTCACCGGTGGAGATGGTCTTAAATACGTTTAATGAGAAAGCACCGATGTCACCATGGGTACCGCAGCGCTTGCCTTTGTAGCTTGCACCAACAGCCTGACAGCAGTCTTCCAGAACATACAGATTATGTTTCTTAGCGATAGCCATAATCTCGTCCAGTTTACAGGGGTTACCCAGCATATGTACAGGGAGAATAGCCTTAGTTTTCGGAGTAATTAAAGATTCAATCTTAGTTACGTCAATGGTTAAGGATTCATCAATTTCAGCTAAAACAGGAATAGCACCTGCCAGCATGATGGTAGAGATGGAAGCAATGAAGGTATAACCCGGAACGATAACTTCATCGCCAGCACCGATACCCAGTGCTGCCAATGCTGCCAGCAGTGAGCATGTACCGCTGGTGGTAGCAACTGCATATTTAGCTCCCATTACCTTCTTCAGCTCATCCTCAAAGTCAACAACCTTGTGGGTGTAGCCTTCAGCATCTGCTGCGCCGTAACGGAACAAATAGCGTCCGTCCAGGACTTCCATAACTTCTTTTCTTTCTTCATCACCGAATACAAATGAACCCGGTCCGCCAGATCTTGCCATAATAAATTACCTCCTAAATGTTTTATACATTAAATTTCATTTATAATGTAATTTTATTATACTAAAACGTTTTAGCTTTGTCAATATGTTTTTTAAATTTTTTTAAATTTTTTACTTATTTTAAAAACAGAAAGCCCGATAATACCAACCGGTGGTATTATCGGGCTTTCTCATGGCAATCACACACCGCTGTAGGCGGAAAAACCGCCGTCAACGGGAATGACAACTCCATTAACAAAGGATGATGCCGGTTTTGACACCAAAAAAAGTAATGCACCTATGAGCTCTTCCGCCTTTCCAAAGCGATTCATGGGAGTGCTGTTTAGAATTTTTCCGGTTCTGGGGGTTGGGGTTCCATCATTTTGAAACAAGAGCTTTTCATTCTGCCCGGTCACAAAAAATCCGGGCGCAATGGCATTGCAACGAATGTTCGTCTTGGAAAAATGCACTGCCAACCATTGGGTGAAATTAGAAATTGCCGCCTTAGCACCGCTATAAGCCGGAATTTTCGTTAGCGGTGTATAGGCATTCATGCTGGATATGTTGAGAATGCTGGCATCCTCCTTTTGCAACATGTCTTTGGCAAAAACCTGTGTGGGGAGCAATGTTCCCAGAAAATTTAGATTAAAGACAAACTCTACCCCTTCCTGCTCCAAATCAAAAAAAGTTTTAATCTTTCCCAGATTTTCAGGCGTAAAATATTCATCATCTGTAGTGGCTTTTGGATTGTTGCCACCGGCACCGTTAATCAGAATGTCGCAGGAACCAAGATTTTTTAAAATCTGACCATGTACCTGCTCTAGACTTTCTCTATCTAAAACATTACAACCATAACCCTCAGCCACGCCACCATCTTTAACGATGGCTTCGGCATGGCTTCTGGCTGCTTCTTCATTTAAATCTAAAAGGGCAATCTTAGCACCTGTTTGGGCCAGGGCCGCAGCAAACATTGAGCAAAGCACACCCCCTGCACCCGTTATCACAACAACCTTGTCGCTCAAATCAATGTCAAAAGGTAATTTCATTGTCATTTAACCCCTTTCAGCTTATCCAATGTTTCCCAGATTCCCGCCATATACATAGCCCCCAGAGCACGGTCATACAAACCATAGCCCGGTTTGCCCGTTTCACCCCAAATCATTCTTCCGTGGTCGGGGCGCAGATAGCCCTTAAAGCCCACATCATGATAGGCTTTTAAAATTTCCACCACATCTAAAGAACCACACGCCGACAAATGACAGCATTCTTCAAAAGAGCCGTCATCTAAAATTTTAATGTTTCTCACATGAGCAAAATGGATACGTCCCATAGCACCATACTTCCGTACCATAGCAGCATAATGATTAAACTTTGCACAACCCAGACTGCCGCTGCACAATGTCAGCCCGTGATGCACATCATCATAAAGTTTTAAGAACCGGTCAAGATTTTCTTCATTTGTAATAATTCTGGGAATGCCGAAAACAGACCAGGGCGGATCATCAGGATGAATGGCCATGTTCACATCGCATTCCACCGCCACAGGCATAATCTCCTGAATGAAATATCCAAGATTTTCCCACAGGCCCTCCTCTCCCAATGCCTTATAAGCCTCCACTAAGCCGCTGATTTCATCCGGCGAATAAGATGCATCCCAGCCGGGCAGCGTCATTTTTGTGGGGTCCATTTTTTCTACATCCTCTTTATAATACACAAGAGCGTTAGACCCATCATCCAGCGGTTGTTCAAGACGGGAACGGGTCCAATCAAACACGGGCATGAAATTATAGCAAATACATTTCACGCCCGCCTCTGCTAACCGACGGATATTTTCTTTATAATTCTCAATATATAGTCTGTAATTGCCGCGACGAAGTTTAATATCTTCATGAACAGGAACGCTTTCAATTACTTCCATCTCAAGACCTTTGGCATGAACCTCTGCTTTGAGTCTGTCAATCTCATCCCGTGGCCAGACTTCACCCACAGGCACAGAATATATGGCAGTTACAACGCCTGTCATGCAGGGAATCTGACGAATTTTATCCAATGTAATTGAATCATTCTCGCCATACCAGCGAAAAGTCATCTTCATTATACCACCTCCTATCTTTAATATCTCAACAACAGCTCAATCTATACTAAAACCCCTATAATTTGTCAATCATTTTGAATTGTTTTACACAAAAAAAGCGAAGTAACACACTGTTACCTCGCTTTTTAGGAAAAAACCCTTTTTTATTGAGCACCAGCTGCTGCAGAAGCACTGGGCATTGCAGAAGCAGGAGCACTGGGCATTGCAGAAGCAGGAGCTGACTCAGCCGCCCCGATATCCATGCCGCCGCCCGCTGTGTTGCCGGGCGCTACAGAAGCATCAGCCGCAGCTGATGCAGAAGCGCTGGGAGAAATCATGTCTTTGGCTTCCTCCTTGACTTCATTCATAGCACCGCAACCAACCAGACCGCCGGCTGCAACCATCAGTGACAGTGCACCCAACAAAAGCTTGCTTTTCATTCTAAATGTCCTCCTCATAAAAATAATAAACCAAATGATATAACAGATGCACAGCATCCATTTAACAGAAATTCTGTAATCAATGGTAGTATATGAAATTTAAGCAGAAATTATCACTTTTTCAACATCCTTTTAAAAAAGGACAAAAAAATAGCAGAGCAGTTTAACACTTCTCTGCTATGTAAGCAATGCATCTGAAATTTGTGCATAGGCGGAAAGATCCAGTGCCTCGCCCCGGATGTCCTCCGGAATGCCCAACTGCTGTAAAACCTCTTTAACAGCCTCTTTGGAAGTTTGCAATGGCGGATAATTCCCCACACTATTCACAAAGGTTTTCCTCCGTTGGGAAAAAGCTCCTTTAATCAACTGAAAAAAATGTGCCTCATTTTTCACCGAAACAGGCGGCTCGTCTAAAAGCTTCAGCCGAACCACAGAAGACCAAACCTTTGGAGCCGGCAAAAAAGCCTCGGGGGGCACGTCCCGCACCAGCTCTACCCTGCTGCGGTACTGCACAGCCAGTGTAATGGCACCATAGTCTTTTGTGCCTGCCTGTGCGGCAAGTCGCTGAGCCACTTCACGCTGAATCATCACCACAACGGATGAAATACGGCGATTTTCTAAAAGCTTCATGATGATTGGTGTTGTGATATAATAAGGCAGATTGGCAACCACCTTAACATTCCTGTTGCCAAAATGTTCATCGAACAAAGCATCTAAATCCACTTTCAAAATATCTTCGTTCACCACAGTGACATTTTGAAATTCAGATAAATTCTTTTTGAGTATAGGCAAAATGGTTGTGTCAACCTCCACAGCCACTACCTTTCCTGCTGTTTTTGCCAGTTCACGGGTCAAAACGCCCATGCCGGGTCCAATTTCCAGCACGCAGGTGTCAGAATCCGGTTCCGCTGCCGCTACAATATCTAAAAGCACTGATTCATCTGTTAAAAAATTTTGTCCCAATCCCTTTTTAGGACGGAGTCCCTCGCCGGAAAGCTGCTGTCTAACCGCCTTTTTTGACGAAAAATCCATTTTACTCATTTGTAGATACTGCGGCTTTAGAGGTCGCCAGCGTTTTCTGCTGCTCCCGCCATGCCTTTGCCTCCTCTTCAGGGTAACCAAACTCTTCCAAAATTAACTGCCGTGTTTTTTCAGAATCATACACAAAATAGGAAACACCGCTCATGTATCGGCTTTCACCGGGAAGAGTGTGAGTGGAAAGTGATTCTGTATCCATCTTTTTCAACATTTTCAAATAACCTGTTGCATCTGCCACAGAGAAATTGGTTCTGACATGCTCGTAAATTTCCTTAATAATCGCCGGTGCTTTGGTGATATACTGAGGCTGCAGCTTTTGTTCAAACAAAGCATGAAGAAAATCCTGCTGCACCTGAATTCTGTCATAGTCTCCGTTCACATAGGTGTTCCGGAAACGCACAACACCCTCTGAATCTTCTCCGTCTAACACCTGCAAGCCCTTATCCACATGGATATGTAAATCCTGAACCGGGTCATCATAATGCATATTAACCGGCACATCAAATTCCACGCCGCCTAAAATATCAATCACTTCACGAAAACCCATGAAATCTATTTCGCAATAGTAGTGAATGGGCATACCCGTGATGTTTTTCACCAGACGAATAATGGTTTCCTCAGGATTTTTATACCCCATCGCATGGTTAATTTTATCATATCTCGTCTCAGAGTATTGGGCACGGGTGTCTCTTGGAATGGAGAGTACATTCACTTCGTTACATTCCGGGTCCACAGACACAACCATGATGACGTCTGCACGGGTTTTATCCTTATCAAGACCCATCAAAAGAACATTCACCTTGTCACCTGAAGTACGGTCTAAAAGTCTTGCAATTTCAGCAGAAAGATTCGTATCAAACATAAAGCGGGCAGCTTGCAAACCACCTGCAACGACAGCCACAACTAAAATCGTAATCAGCATAGAGAGAAAAAACTTTTTTATGTTCATTTTTATATGTTCCTTTCCCATTTATATCTAACAATCAGTATCATGTAAACAGTCCTGAAATATACCAAAAACAAGGTTTATTTTATCATTTTCTTATATATTTGTCAATTCTTATTTCCCCTCCTGTGAAAAAACGACTGTAATTTTAAAATTTTGTTAACATTTGATAAGCTTTGCAGCTCTTTTCCATGTGTTCTTTCATTTTGCCTTTAATAATGTAAAAAAAACATTGTTTTTTTTTTTAAACTGTGATAAAATAATTAGGTTAGAAAACGAAGAAGGAAGTTAAGTATGGGTTTTCAAGTAGTTGTGCGTCAAATTAGCATTCTGGCCGTGATGATATTGCTTGGCTTTGTGGCCGTGAAAACGAAATACGTAAATGCAGAACTCAAAAACGGAATCTCTAAAGTAGTGCTGCGATTTACTCTGCCGCTACTTAACCTGACTGCCATTTCCGGTCAAACCTTGAGTCCGGAATTGCTGAAAAATGCAGGCCTTATGATTGTAATTGAATTACTGACCTTCGGTGTTCTGTTAGGGTTTGGACTTTTAAGCGCCAAGTTATTTCGTTTGCCTTCACCAACCCGCACCATGCACACCTGTATGAGTGTTTTCGGCAACGTCATTTTTCTGGGATATCCGCTGATTACCGCACTATACGGTCAGGAAGGTCTGTTTTATGCCATTGTTTATGCTCTGGTGAATGACGGTGTGGTATGGACGTTAGGTGTTTACCTGATTGCAAAATCCGGCAAGGGCAATTCCCACAATGCCGTGAAAAATCTAATTAATCCTAATACCATTGCCTTTGTCATTGCTCTCCTCATGCTTGCTTTTGGCCTTCGTTTGCCAAGTTTGCTCCACGAATCTTTGTCTACTGTGGGCTCAATGACCACGCCACTTGCTATGCTGTTCATCGGCATGACGCTGGCAACCATTAATTTAAAAGGCATTTATAAACGTGTCAGCATATATTTGATTGTGTTGTTTAAAATGCTGTTTGTTCCGGCGATGCTAGCATTGTTGCTTTGTCGCCTGTCTCTGGATAAAGCCCTGCTGGGTGTTTTGATTATGCAGGCGGCCATGCCGGCGCAAACAGTTTTAACCATTGTTGCCAATGAATATGGTGGTGATTATCAATATGCTACCGAATGCGTGTTTATCATGACTGTCCTCAGTCTGCTTTCATTGCCGGCAATTTACTGGTTTCTACTGCAAATATTCTGATTGGAGGATGTTATACATGAGCAAAAACCCAAAAGCTGCCGTGATTATGGGCAGCGATTCTGATTTTCCTGTTGTTAAAAAATGTATTGTTATGCTGAAAAAGTTTGGCATCACAGCAGACGTGAATGTGATTTCGGCACACCGAACCCCCGATGCCGCAGCAGAATATGCAAAAAATGCTGAAGCAAACGGTGTTGACTTGATTATTGCCGCTGCCGGCAAAGCCGCACACTTGGCCGGTGTTCTTGCTGCCTTCACCACGCTGCCCGTCATTGGCATTCCCATGAAATCCTCAACGCTGGATGGTTTAGATTCCCTTCTCTCCATGGTGCAAATGCCCAAGGGCATTCCCGTGGCTTGCGTGGCGGTGGATGGTGCTGACAATGCCGGTATTTTAGCTGCCCAGATTCTGGCTCTGAAATATCCTGAAATTGCACCGCTTCTGGCACAATTCAAACGGGATATGGCTTCTGAAGTAGAACAAAAAAACAAGACCATTCAGGCTGAAGCCGCAGAAATTTAAGTGAATTTACATAAGAAAGGGAGATATATCATGAAAAAATTAGATTTATTGTATGAGGGCAAGGCGAAAAAGGTTTATACAACCGATGACCCCGATTGCCTGATTGTGGACTATAAAGATGATGCCACAGCCTTTAACGGCGAGAAAAAGGGCACCATTATGGAAAAAGGTATTGTAAACAACCGTGTTTCCAATCATTTGTTCAAACTGTTGGAATCCAAGGGCGTTACCACACATTTAGTGGAAGAAATCAGTGACCGTGAAACGATTGTTAAAAAAGTAGAAATCGTTCCCATTGAAGTCATTGTCCGCAACATTGCTGCCGGTAGTCTTTCAAAGCGTTTGGGACTGCCCGAAGGCACAAAGCTCTCTAAAACCGTTCTGGAATTTTGTTATAAAAACGATGACCTGGGCGACCCCATGATTAACGATTATCATGCTTTAGCCATGAATCTTGCCACTGCTGAGGAATTAAAGAAAATTGCCGACATGTCCTTTGCCGTGAATGAAATTCTGGGTGAATACTTAAAAGAGTCTAATATTGAACTGATTGACTTTAAGCTGGAGTTTGGTCGTTTCCACGGTGAAATCATCTTAGCTGATGAAATCAGCCCCGACACCTGCCGTTTCTGGGATACCCGCACCGGCGAAAAGCTGGATAAAGACCGGTTCCGCAGAGATATGGGTGGCGTTGAAGATGCCTATCAGGAAGTTTTAAAACGTTTACTGGGATAAGCATTATGATTCAAGCAAAAAAATCTCTCGCCGGCGTGGCACCCTATGCCCCCGGACGACCCATTAGCGAAATCAAGCGCAAATACGATCTGTCTCATGTGGTAAAGCTCGCTTCCAACGAAAATCCTCTGGGTGCGAGCCCCAAAGCGCAAGAGGCAGTGCGCCGCTCAGCGGAAAATGTGTTTCTCTACCCTGACCCTGATTCTTTTAATCTGCGTCAGGCTTTGGCGGCACATCACAACCTTTTGCCTTCACAGTTTATATTTGGCACGGGCAGTGACGGTTTGATTGAATTGGTTTGTAAAACCTTTTTAGGAGAAGGGGACGAAAGCATTATGCCCGCCCCCTCTTTTTCCTTATATGCCCTAAATGTTCGCTCTGCCGGTGCCACACCAGTTGAAGTGCCATTGAATGAAGGCTGGCAATACTCCCCGCTTTCTATGCTGCCTTACATCACAGACCGCACCCGGGTTATCTGGCTCTGCAATCCTAACAACCCGACCGGCGGCATATACACCGAGGCAGAACAGGCAGAATTCTTAGCTTTAGTGCCGAAAAATGTGTTGGTGGTGATTGACGAGGCCTATTTTGAATATGCCTGCCATGCCGCTGACTTTCCTAAAAGCCTCCGGCTTTTAGAAACAAAGAAAAATGTTTTAATTCTCAGAACCTTCTCAAAAATTTATGGTCTTGCCGGGCTCCGTGTGGGATACGGCATGGCTGATCCCGCTATCATCTCGGAGCTTGAAAAAACCCGCCCGCCCTTTAACGTTTGTGCACCGGCACAACTGGCGGCGGAAGCTGCCCTTTCTGACCGAATGTTTGTGGAGCGCTCTCTTTTGGAGAACAAAAAGAATATGACCTATTTGGAAAATGCTTTTCGCTCCATGGGACTTTCTTATGTCCCCAGTTTTACTAACTTTATCGCCGTGAATGTGGGCTATGACGCAAAAACAGTTTATGAGCGGCTTCTGACTCTTGGCTATATTGTAAAAGGCGGCCATGTGTTGGGCATGCCCCGGCATCTTCGTGTAACAGTGGGAACACAAGCAGAGTGCGAAGGTTTCATTTCAGCACTCACCCATGTTTTAGATGAAATGAAGCAGGAGGAAACCCCGTAAGTCATGAAAACGATTACCCCTGAAGAAATGAAACAACAGAATGAATACACCCAGCGAGTGAAACAGCTGGTGACCTCTGCCCATGGCAGAATGCCCAAAGCACAGGTTATCACCTACGGCTGCCAGCAAAATGAAAACGATTCCGAACGAATTCGGGGTATGCTGTCTGCCATGGGATATGGCTTTACTGACAAAAAAGAAGAGGCCGACCTGATTCTGTATAACACCTGTGCTGTCCGTGAGGGTGCTGAGCAACGTGTGCTGGGCAATGTTGGTGCTTTGGTTCATGAAAAACGCCGCCGCCCCGGTTTGCTCATTGGTCTGTGTGGCTGTATGATGCAACAGGAGCATATGGCAAAAATCATTAAAAGTAAATACAAACACGTATCCATGGTTTTTGGCACTCACACTCTTCACAAGTTTCCCCAAATTCTTTGGGAGGCACTTTTAGAGCAACGAACGGTTTTTTCAATTGAACAGTCCGACGGTGTCATTGCTGAGGATGTGCCGGTATACCGCACCGGTTCCCCTAAGGCCTGGGTATCTGTTATGTATGGCTGCAATAACTTTTGCACATACTGTATTGTGCCGTATGTCCGTGGCCGTGAACGCAGCCGCAAACCAGAAAGAGTGTTGGAAGAAATCAAAGAGCTTGCCACAAAGGGTGTAACCGAGGTGACCCTGCTGGGACAGAATGTGAATGCCTATGGCAAGGATTTGGAAGAGCCCATAGATTTTGCTGACCTGCTCCGACTGGTGAATGAAATCCCCGGCATTAGACGAATTCGTTTCATGACCTCTCACCCCAAGGACATGAGCCAAAAGCTCATCGACACCATGGCAGAATGCGACAAAGTAACCCCGCAGCTACACCTACCCTTCCAGGCAGGCAGTGACAGAATTTTGGCCGCTATGAACCGACGGTATACACAAGCACAGTATCTGGATTTGGTGAGTCGTGTGCGAGAAAAGCTGCCCGATGTGTCTCTAACTACAGACATCATTGTCGGGTTTCCCAACGAAACAAAAGAGGACTTCGAAGAAACCATTCATGTGCTGGAGGCCGTGCGGTTTGACAGTGTTTTCTCCTTTATTTACTCAAAGCGTGAAGGCACACCAGCAGCGGTGATGGAAGATGCTATTTCTGATGAAGAAAAGCACCAAAATTTCGACCGGTTACTGGATGTTCAAAACCGCATTTCCCGTGAAATCAATGATGCCTGTTTCGGCAAGACCTTTGAATTGTTGGTAGAGGGAGAAAGCAAAACCGACTCAAACATGCTAACAGGAAGAACCCCCGGCGGAAAAATTGTGAATTTCCCAAAAGAAGACGGAATTAAAGTCGGGGATTATATATATGTGACTGTTACCAAAACAAACACCTGGTCATTATTGGGCGAAATCAATCATGACCATCAAGAAAGGAATAAAAAATAATGGAAGCCATTTTAAATAAAGCCCATGAACTGGGCGAACTTCTGGCAGAATCTGAAGAACTCAAGCACTATCAGGAAATGGAACTGGCCTTCGCCAGTGATGAGGATGCGCAAGCTGCTGTGCGTCTATATGATGAAAAAAGCCGTGGGCTGTCAGAGGAAATGCACCACGCCTCAATGACACCGGAGCGCTTAGAAGACTTTCGCAAGCGCATGAATGATAACATGGCCGAATTGACGCAGAACGCTACAGCAAGGGAATATTTAGAAGCAAAATCTGCCTTTAATCGCTTGATTACACAGGTGAACGAAATCATCGGCTATCATATCCGTGGTGAAGAAGCAGAGGGTGGATGCAGTGGCAACTGCTCTGGCTGCAGCGGCTGTCACTAAGCTTTTAACAAGGAGGAATTTCAGATGACAACGGCAATGATACGCTATTTTGAACTGAAAAAGGAGTATCCGGATTCGATTCTGTTTTTCCGCATGGGTGACTTTTATGAAATGTTTGATAATGACGCCCGAATCGCATCAAAAATATTAGATTTAACGCTAACCAGCCGCACAAAAAACGAAGACGGCAAGCCCGATACAGAAAATAACCCCATGTGTGGCGTGCCCTATCATGCTGCTGATGGTTACATTGGACGTTTAACAGCACGGGGTTATAAGGTTGCCATTTGCGAACAAATGGCTGACCCTACCGAGGTAAAGGGTGTGCTCCCCCGTGATGTTGTTCGGGTGGTAACCCCCGGCACCATTACAGATGCTACACAGCTTGACGATAAAAGTAATAACTTTCTCTGTGCTGCTTATATGGATAAGGGTGGCATAGGCGTTGCCTTTGCAGATGTTACCACAGGTGAGCTGTTTTTGGTGGTGCTGCCCTCATGGCAAAAATTAGTTGATGAATTGGCTCGCTATAAGCCTGCAGAAATGATTTTTTCGAAAGCTCTCTTTGAAAATCAGGCATTCATTGGTGAGGTGCGCCATCGGTTTACCGGTGTTTGTGAGCAAGCAAAAGCTGAGCCGGATTGGGAACATTCCCAAAGCCTGATTTTGCAGCAGTTTCACATAAACGCACTGGAAGAAATCTCATTACCTGATGACAGCTGTGTGGTGAACCCTCTGGGATTGCTGCTTGATTATCTGGCAACCACACAGAAAACTTTTTTATCACATATTTTAAAGGTTCATTTTTATTCAGCAGAAGATTATATGGAACTGGATGCTAACAGCCGACGGAATCTGGAACTGACAGAAACCATGCGTCGTGGTGAAAAAAAAGGTTCACTGCTTTGGGTGCTGGACCGCACCCGAACCTCCATGGGTGCCAGAATGCTCCAAAGCTTTTTGGAAAAACCATTAACCAATTGCACCAAAATTCAAAAACGTCTTTACGCCGTAGATTGGCTATTGAAAAACAGCGAACTGCGCTATGATTTGATGGGTGCTCTTGGTAACATACAAGATTTAGAAAGATTGATTGGCCGCATCGCCTGTAAGTCGGCCAAGCCTCACGATTTGCTGGCCATGAAGCGTTCATTATTGGCACTGCCGGAGATTGAACTGCTCCTATCACGAATTGATACACCCTTGTTTGCTGAAGCCTCTCAGGAATTCGATGCCATGGGCGATATTCTTGACCTGTTGGAGGCCTCCATCGACGATAACGCCCCTAACCTGCCCCGAGATGGCGATATCATTAAATCAGGTTATGATGCAGATGTAGACAGAGACCGGCATTTAAAAAACCACAGTGAGGTTGCCGTCCGCCAGATGGAACAAGCCGAGCGTGAGCGGACGGGTATTAAGACACTAAAAATCAGCTATAACCGTGTTTTTGGTTATTATATTGATGTCCCCAAGTCTTACCAGGGCGAGTTGCCGGAAGAATATGTGAGAAAGCAAACGCTGGTGAACAACGAACGATATATTACGGTCGAACTCAAGCAGCTGGAGGACCAGATTTTAGGCGCCGGCGAACGGATGCGACAGCGGGAATATAAGCTGTTCTGTGATATTCTTGACACCATCGCAAAAGAGGTGGAACGGGTGCAGAAAACAGCTAACCTTCTGGCTGTAACTGATGTGCTCTGCTCGTTTGCTGAAACAGCAGCAAAAAACAATTATGTAATGCCCACAGTGGATGTATCTGACACCATCTCCATCCGTGACGGCCGTCATCCCGTGGTGGAAAAGATGCTAAAAGGTGAGCCGTTTGTGCCCAATAACGTTCTTCTCAATTGCAAAGATGACCGTTTTCTTGTGATTACCGGTCCCAATATGGCCGGAAAATCCACATACATGCGTCAGGTGGCGCTCATTGTGATTATGGCACAGATTGGCTCTTTTGTGCCGGCTGCGTCCTGCACCATCGGCATCTGCGACAAAATCTTTACCCGCATCGGTGCATCAGATGATTTAAGTGCCGGCCAGAGTACCTTTATGGTGGAAATGACAGAGCTTTCAGACATTTTGAAAAATGCCACGCCCAAAAGTCTGCTGCTGTTAGATGAAATTGGTCGAGGCACCAGCACCTATGATGGTTTATCCATCGCTTGGGGTGTTTCGGAGTACATAGTCAATCCAAAGAATCTCGGTGCCAAAACCCTGTTTGCCACACACTATCATGAACTCACCGCCTTAGAGTCCTTGCTCCCCGGTGTGAAAAACTATTCCATCGCCTGTAAAAAACGGGGAGATAGCGTGATTTTTCTCCGGCGGATTGTTCGGGGTGGAACAGATGACAGCTATGGTATTGAAGTGGCAGCACTGGCAGGCTTGCCGACTCAGGTCATCCGCCGTGCCAAGGAGGTTTTGGCTGATATTGAGACAAAAGATGGACATAGCGCTGTAGCCGCTACTCCTCAAGCTGTGTCGGAATCTAATGCACAGCTTGGTTTTGCAGATATGCACGGTGCAGAGCTGGTGCGGCGTTTAGAGAGTCTTGACCTTGCCACATATACCCCCATCGAAGCACTGAATCTATTATATGAGCTTCAAAAGGAAGTTAAAAGCTAGAAGGAAGTGAATACCCATGAAAATTCTTTCTGAAAACCGAAAAGCCAGACATGATTATTTTATTGAGGAAACCTATGAAGCCGGCATTGCTTTAAGCGGCACAGAAGTAAAATCTATTCGCAAGGGTGCACTAAACTTAAAAGACAGTTTTGTCAGCTTCACAGGCGGTGAAGCCTGGATAAAGAATATGCATATCAGTCCCTATGAACAGGGAAATATTTTTAACAAAGACCCTCTTCGTGACCGGCGGCTTTTGCTGCATAAGCGAGAAATTAATTACCTTTTGGGAGCTGTGAAGCAAAAAGGGTTTTCTGTCATTCCGTTATCTGTTTATTTAAAGGACAGTTTAGTAAAAATACAGATTGGTTTGGCAAGAGGTAAAAAGCTCTATGATAAACGTAACGACATCGCCGAACGTGATGCCAAACGAAAAATGGACAGAGCACTTAAAGAACGAAACCAGGCATAACGCACAAAAAAAACCGAGAGCAATTACTCTCGGCTTTTTTATTCGTTAAGTAATAACTTACTTCAGAGTTACTTTTGCGCCAACTTCTTCAAGCTTAGCCTTGATGGATTCAGCATCTTCCTTGCCGATGCCTTCCTTCAGAACCTTAGGAGCACCATCAACAGCGTCCTTAGCTTCCTTCAGACCCAGACCGGTGATCTCGCGAACAACCTTGATAACCTTGATCTTCTCAGCGCCAGCATCAGTCAGCTCAACGTCGAATTCAGTCTTCTCGCCAGCATCAGCAGCACCTGCAGCAGGAGCAGCACCAACAGCAGCAACAGCTACGGGAGCAGCAGCGCTAACGCCGAATACTTCTTCCATTTCCTTAACCAGTTCGGACAGTTCCAGAACGGTCAGCTCTTTTACCATGTCTAATATTTTCTGTGCATTTTCAGTCATTTTTTTACCCTCCATAAAATAATTTAATTTTAATTTTTTTATAATTGTTTTTTAACTTACTCTCCGGCAGCTGCCTTTTTGTCTGCAATAGCCTGCAGAACACGAGCTAAACCGGACAGATTTCCGTTCAGGACACTTGCAAAACCCTGAATCGGTGAATTCATGGAACCAAGCAGCTTAGCAACCAGAACCTCCTTAGAGGGCAGGTCTGCCAGAGCCTTAATGTCATCAACGGAAACAACCTTACCTTCGATAAAGCCACCCTTGATTTCCAGGTTCTCATTTTTCTTGCTGTACTCCACCAAAACCTTAGCCGGTGCTACAACATCTGTGTAACTCATAGCCAGAGCGGTGGGGCCGTTCAAGATGGGATCAAACGCTTCAAAACCAACTTCATTGGCAGCAAAACGAGTTAATGAGTTCTTAACAACGGCATAATCAACCTCTGCTTTACGCAGTTCGGAACGGAGCTTGGTATCATCCTCCACGGTCAAGCCACGGTAATCAACCAGAACACCAGATGCAGCACGCTTAAACTTATCAACCAGTTCGCTAACCTGTTGCTTTTTCTGTTCTAAAATCTTATCGCTGGGCATATTTTCACCTCACTTGTTTGTAAATCTCCGGCTTTAGAAGACCGGAAATAATATAAAGGCTTTTCCCGCACACGGAGAAAAGCCTTTTACGCTTCATAAAATGCTTTCCTCGGCTGGCGCTTGCGCATTAAATCTTAAAAGATGCCGGCTGTCTGCGGAAATATTTAACTAACAAAATTAGTATACCACAAGTTTGCACTCTTGTCAAGCACAAATTAGTCAAGTTTTGCCTGTGAAATTTTGATACCAGGGCCCATGGTAGATGCAACAGCACAGCTCTTAATATACTGTCCCTTTGCAGCAGCGGGCTTAGCCTTAATAATAGCATCCATCAGGGCTTTGAAGTTTTCCTGCAGCTTCTGGGGGCCGAAGGAAACCTTACCGATGGGACAATGGATGATATTGGTCTTATCCAAACGATATTCAATCTTACCGGATTTAATTTCGTTAACAGCCTTTGTAACATCCATCGTAACAGTACCTGCTTTGGGGCTGGGCATTAATCCCTTAGGACCTAACACTTTACCCAAACGACCAACAACACCCATCATATCAGGTGTTGCAACAACAACATCATAGTCAAACCAGTTGTCGTTCTGAATTCTGGGAATCAGCTCCTCGCCGCCGAAAAAATCAGCGCCGGCAGCTTCTGCCTCAGCCAGCTTGTCGCCCTTTGCAAAAACCAGCACTCTGGCAACCTTACCGGTACCATGAGGCAGGACGATTGCACCACGCACCTGCTGATCTGCATGTCTTGAGTCAACACCCAGCTTCACGTGAACCTCAACGGTTTCGTCAAACTTAGCCTTAGCGGTTTTTGTAACCAGCTCCATAGCCTCTGCGGGGTCATATAAATTGGTTCTGTCAACCAGTTTTGCACTTTCCTTATACTTTTTGCCTCTGAACATTATGTTTCTTCCTCCTTTTGTGGTCTTGCAAGCTTTCGCTCTCCCACTAATTCAATCGAACTTTAATCCTTAGTCCTCAACAACAATTCCCATACTTCTGGCCGTTCCGGCAATCATGCTCATTGCAGATTCAATGCTTGCAGCATTTAAGTCAGGCATTTTCTGCTCAGCAATTTGACGGATTGCGTCCTTCGACACGGTTGCTACCTTTGTCTTGTTGGGAACACCGGATCCGCTTTCGATTTTCGCAGCCTTCTTCAGCAGAACTGCTGCCGGCGGAGTCTTGGTGATGAACGAAAAAGATCTGTCAGCATACACTGTGATGACAACAGGAATGATTAAACCTGCGTCCTTTGCTGTCTTTTCGTTGAATTCCTTGGTGAACTGCACAATGTTAACACCGTGCTGACCCAGTGCGGGACCTACAGGCGGTGCCGGCGTTGCTTTACCAGCCGGAATCTGCAGTTTGATGTAGCCTGAAATTTTTTGAGCCATTGTAAAAGTTCCTCCTCTTAAAAAGATGTGGTTTTGGCGAACCTACGGTTCTCCCACCCGGCAACGGAAACCCGTTGCTAAAATAAAGCCTCATGGCTATATTTACTGTAAAACCTCGATTTGTGAAAAGTCTAATTCAACAGGTGTTTCTCTGCCAAACATTGACACAATCACACGCACAGACTGTTTCTCCATGTTAATTTCATCCACTGTGCCCACAAAGTCGGCCAAGGGACCTTCGCAAACACGGACGCTTGCGCCCACGTCGAAGTTTACGGAAACTGTCTTGCGTTCAATACCCATAGTGTGCACCTCTTCCTCAGTCAAAGGAACAGGCTTAGAACCCGGACCTACAAATCCGGTAACGCCACGGGTGTTGCGGATGACATACCAGCTGTCGTCCGTCATAATCATTTTCACCATAACATATCCGGGGAAAACCTTGCGCTGCACGACCTTCTGTTCAGTGCCCTTGGCTTCAACAACTTCTTCCATGGGGACCTTAATATCCAGAATCAGGTCATGCAAATTCCGGTTTTCGACCGATTTTTCAATATTAGCTTGTACTTTTTTTTCATAACCAGAAAAGGTATGCACAACATACCATCTTGCTTCGTCAGCCATATTATTACAGAAGCGATATCGCCTCTTTCGCCTCCTTTATTAGAGTCGTTCGCTCCGCATTATTTAAGAAGCGTATTGACCAAATACTGAAAACCGAAATCTAAGAGTGCAATGAACGCACCCACGAGGATAATGGCTGTAATAACCACACCGGTGTTGTTGCGAATGGTTTTGAATGTGGGCCAAACGACCTTTTTCAGTTCTGCTTTGAGGTCACGAAAATAGCTGCCGATTCTTTTGGCTGCTCTAACAAAAATGTTAGGTTTTTTCTCGCTCATGATACTCTCCATTCTGCCGTCATGCCCCGGCATTGCAAGCTGCCTGTCTGCATGAATATAAATGACAGACATTCCGCTAATGTTTCAAAAAAATTATTTTGTTTCTTTGTGAGCGGTGTGCTTTTTGCAAAATCTGCAATATTTGTTCATTTCCAGTCTGTCAGGATCGTTCTTTTTGTTCTTCATGGTATCATAATTACGTTGTTTACACTCAGAACAAGCTAAGGTAATTTTTGTTCTCATGGGTTTACCCTCCTACAATATATTCCGTTTTTTGCACAGCAAAAAAAAAGACCTTCCATATAGGCACATCTTAATATATCATAATTTTTCCTATTCGTCAAGTATTTTTTTAAAATTTTTATGTTTTTTAATAGCGTTCCCCGACTTTGGGTCGGGGAACGCTTCTAAAATACTAAGCACCAATAATTAAGTACGCCGTATATGCCACCAACAGCACCAGCATCAATCCGCCGCCAATGCGGTTTAATTCTCTCTTTTTATTCAATAATAGCACAAACAAAAGCACTGTTGTCAGTGCACACACAACGCTGTCAAACAAAAATGCTGCCTGATATACAACCGGTGTAATCAATGCCGAAGTGCCAATGACAAACAGAATGTTAAAAATATTACTTCCGATGATGTTACCCACCGCAATATCTGCCTTTCCCTTTCTGGCTGCAACAACGCTGGTTACCAGTTCCGGCAGGGAGGTTCCCAGAGCCACAATGGTCAAACCGATGACACGCTCCGTCATGCCCACAGCCAGCGCAAGTTTTTTCGCCGCCTCAACAGTTACATTGCTGCCGATGACCACTAGCGCAATGCCCACAATGATGCACAGAATCATTTTCAGCACACTGTCCTTCTCAGAAAGGGGTTCTTCCTCCTGAGGAAGGTCGCCATGCTTGGCAAGATAGAAAAGATAGGCAAGATATGCTAAGAACAACACCCAAAGAATAACACCGCCTACACGGCCGATGATATTGTCATTCAAACCCAAAACGGCAAAAACCACAGTAACAGCAAGGGTAAAGGGAATTTCATACCGCATGGTGGATTTTTGCACTGCCAACGGGGTTATCACCGCTGAAACACCTAAAATTAAAAGCACATTTAAAATGTTGCTGCCTAAAACATTGCCCACGGCAATTTCAGCACTGCTCCGCAGAGAGGCTGAAATACTCACTGCCGCTTCCGGCAAACTGGTTCCCATTGCCACAATGGTTAAACCGATGACCAATAAGGGAATACCCATTTTAGACGCAATTTTTGAAGCGCCGTCTACAAAGATGTCTGCGCCTTTAATCAGAAGCACAAAGCCCACCGCCAAAAGCGCAACCTGAAGTAAGGTTTCCATAATTTCCATAACATATCCTCCTTAAAATTTAAAAAGACTCAAGGTAGGCAAAAAAAGCCAACCTTGAGTCTCATCATTTCAAGTAATACCGTGCATTTTCATGCCGTGATGTCGATACTACTGCACGGCTTTAGCCATGCCGATTACTCCCTCCGGGTTTAAATTCAACCATGTAAAATTTTTTTCCTATTTATTATAACGGCTCCCCCGCTATTTGTCAACCCATTTTTATCATATGTTAATACAATAAAAAGAGAACCTTAAACCCCTAGCCTCAAAGCTCTGTAACATAAATTTCATTAAAATAGGCTTTTAGTGATGGTGATGGTGTCCTGCTTTTTCCTTGAATTCAACTTGGCATAATGTTTCATGGCAAGGTTCCTCCCCTTTTTCAAGTTCAAGGGTTACGTGACATATTTTATGTTCATGTAATTCCTCCCGAATCTTCTGCTTGATTTCGTGGTGGTCAGCATTTGTAACAATATGCATAGTAGCATAGTTATTTTGACCATCTATACTCCAAATATGAATATGATGAACATCAATAATATCATCAATGCTGTTGATATGCTCTTTTATTTTTTCAACATCAATATTATGAGGTGTTTTTTCAAGAAATATGTCAATTATTTCTTTTAGATTATTGACGGCATGTGTCAGAATGAATGCAGCGACTCCAATAGACATAATGGGGTCGATACATACAAAATTAGTGAATTTCATCACAATTGCACCAATGAGTACAACGATCCATCCAAGTACATCTTCCAGCATATGAAGATTGACAGCCTTTTGATTTAGTGAACCTCCTTCACCAGTGAAAAATGCCCCACAGAAATTGACACAAACGCCTACAATAGCAAAGATAATCATTCCTTCGTATTTAATTTCTGTTGGATATATGATTCTGTTTATCGCATTATAAATGACTGCCACAGAACCAATTAAAAGAATTAAAGTTGTAATCATGCTGCCTATAACAGAATACCTTGCATATCCGTAGGTGTAATTTTCATCAGGTTTCTTCTTGCTCTTTTTTTCAAGAAAAAATGAAAGCCCAATACTTGCGGCATCACCAAGGTCATGTACTGCATCAGAGATAATAGCAACACTACCTGTATATACACCACCTAAAAACTCAAAGGCTGAAAAACCCAAATTTAGGATAAAAGCAATTAAAATATTTCTTTCTGTTTTCATAATGTCCTCCTATTGATTTATATATAATTCTATTGTACAATATATTCATTACCGAACATATTGTTCTATATTATTTTATCAACTATAAAAGATAGAATCAACAGATAATATACATAAACCGTTCATTATTGAACACTTACATAAAATTGTATGGAGGCGAAAGCATTATGGATAGACGTCAAAGAAAAACAAGAGAGGCTATATTTAGTGCATTCATAAGCCTTTTATCCACAAAGAATTTTGAACATATTACAGTTGGTGAAATTATTGAATGCGCTGATATAGGCAGAGCCACATTCTATTCCCATTTTGAGACAAAAGATTTTTTGTTAAAAGGATTGTGCGAAGAACTTTTTTGTCATATTTTTGATGTAATGAATGAAAAAAGAGAACACAAGCATATCTTTGATTGTGATGCCCCTGATTCTGTGTTTCTTCATTTGTTTCAGCATCTGCAAAAAAATGATAATAATATTTTAGATTTACTTTCAAGTAAAAACAACGAATTGTTTTTAAGATATTTCAAAAACAACCTTATACAACTTGTTGAAAGCCAATTACCTTTGTTTGAATCTAAAAAAGGTGATAGATTACCCGAGAGTTATTGGATAAATCATATCACCTCGACTTTTATAGAAACGATAAGATGGTGGATTGTTAACGGCAAAAAAGAGTCGCCGGAAACAATGGTCGAGTATTTCTTTATGGTTTTATAAATAGTTGTTTATGACTTTGTCACAAATAAAATGCCATATACCCCCGGTCCCACATGCGCACCAATGGAAGCCCCTACCTGCAAACGGTCTTCCACAGAATACCCTTTGGCTTCCAAAGCTTTCTCCAACTGCTCACAATTTTCTTCACCATAAGTATAAAGTGAATAAACTGGGAACTGCTCATCTGGCTCACAACCGGCCAATTGCTTGACAATAAGCTGCATTGCACTGGCACGCCCCATGCCCTTGCCGGCATTGGCAACTTTGCCCTCTAAAGTGACAGTAATAATAGGTTTAATTCTGGCAAGTTCCCCCACCGCCGCAGAAGTTTTGCTGAGCCTGCCTCCACGTTGGAGATATTCCAGCGTATCAACCCCTGCCACAATTTTAATTCGATGTTTAAGAGTCTCACACTTCCTAACGATTTCCTCTGCTGCCATGCCACGTTCAGCCAGCTTTGCTCCATAGCCTGCCAGCAGATTGATTCCGTGGGTAGCGGTTTTGCTGTCGATGATGTAAATGCCATCATACTCCACCATATCTTTAGCAATCAACGCACTCTGATAGGTACCGCTCAAAGCTGAGGACAGGGCAAAATAAATCAACTCTTCGCCATCAGTCTTTGCCTGCTCAAAGTGTGACATAAAGTCCTGGGGAGAGGGTTGAGAAGTTTTAGGAAATTCCTTGGTTTCCATCAAAAGTTCATAAAACCTGTCGCTTTCCAAACCAACGCCATCGGCATAGTTTTTTCCGCCAATACTCACATTGATAGGAACACATCCACAATAAAGCGAAACATTGTTTCTGCAATCTGATGCAGAATCAACCAATATTTTAATCATCAAGAAGACCTCATTTTCATCATGTTTATTCTTTTAAATAGTCTATCAACTCACGAAAGCTTCCGATGGGACAATCAGGAAGTGCCCCTTCAGCAACCAGGCAATCAGTGACCAGATAAGCATTAAGTCCCGCAGCCATGGCTGCCACTGCATCTTCCTCTGCACTATTTCCGACCATCAGACACTTTTCGGGAGATAACCCTAGTTTATGAGTAATTTCTGAAAAATATGCAGGATTGGGTTTGCAGAAACCGGCACTTTCATAGTCTGTGGAAAAATCAAAATCTTCTAAAGAAAGACCAATCCATTCCAGGCGTGACTGCACAGCACTCACAGGAAACAAAGGATTGGTAGCCAAAACCACCTTGTCTGCCTTTTTTCTCGCTGTCTCTACTGCCTCTTTCGCCAGCGGATTGGGCTCTGTAAAGTCCCTCACCTGATGAAATGTTGTTCTGTAAAACTCATCGAACACAGGAATTAAATCATACACTTGCTGTCCCAAAAGGCCGGCAAAGGTTTTCCAGAAAGCATCACAGGTGGTGCAGCCACCGTCATTTCGTGCCATCGCACCAACACCCTTCATCATGGCACCTAAAAAGGAGGCTCTATCATAACCCAAAGGAGCCACGGTTTGCGACAACAGGTGAAAATAGCCTTTGGTAAAACGGTCATTGTCCATAGGCAACAATGTGCCGTCTAAATCAAATAAAATCGCCTGATAATTCATACAAAGTCTTCCTTTCCTCTACATGCAAAATCTGTTTAAAAATGTTAATGATGCCTTGGGTCATTACAGCTTATATTCTGCAGCAGCAATCTTCCGGGTGATTCTAATAAAGGCATCGGCATCCTCTGGTCCAATAATGGCAATCATTTGCCGGGCGAGCTCTAAAGAACTTTTATGAACCTCTAAAAAGGTATCAAGCCGTTCCTCCACACAGCGAACAAAGGCCATGCGTTTATCGCCCGAATTGGCACACCGCTTCAAAAGCCCTTTACTTTCAAGGGAATTAATGGTTCTGTTCACCAAAGATTTGAGCATGTTAGACTCTGCCGTAATTTCTTTAATGGAAACAGAACCAATGCCATCCTCTCTGTAACGGTTATATAAAAGCATCATAATAACGGCTTCATTATATGCCAGTCCCTTTGTGATACGGCTGTTTTTAATAAAACCCGTCAGCTTAACCCAAGCACTCAGCAATTGCTCTGCCTGTTTATTCTGTTCCATGAACTCCCTCCTGACATAACCACTAGCATAACGGTTAATTTCACCCCAGGCAAATAGTTCACAATGTGAACTATTTGCCTGTTTATTATACACCCAATACCTTCCAATGTCAAGTACATGGCATTAAAAAACGGGCAGGCAACCTGTATGTTGCCACACCCGCTTTTCTTTATCACAATAACTTCAACGCAAATAAAATCCGTTATAATAATTCGGTAATTCGTAACCATAACTGTAGCTGCCAATCTGCTCAAAAATAAATTTTAAAAGATTCCAGCCTATCACACCCAGAAGAACAACACCTGCCAGCACAAGCAAAAGTGCAACAATCGAAAGCACAATGCCCGTCCACGCTTTGGCGGGATGTTCTTTTCTTGAAATAATACCCAACACAATGCCAACAATGCTCCCCACTGCACCCAGTGCCAGACCAAAAATGGGAAGAACAAAAATAATTAAAACAGAACAAATGCCCACAATCAGCGAAATCAATGCCAGCGGTTGTTTTGCACCAGACTGTTTGCGAACCGTCGATTGCACCGGTTGGTTATTCTCTGTTTTCTTAGGCTCTGTCTCCGGCACGTCTGCCGCCACATCATAAGGGGCAGAACCCGTCAAATTCTTTTTATCATCCATCACTGTCACTCCTTTTATTCAATGCCTTCGTCAAGCAGGGATTTTGTAAGGCTGAATGCCGCCTTTAAATCGGCCTTTGAAACCATTTCTCCGGAACTGTGAATATACCGTGCGGGAATAGAGATACAGCCAGACGGCACACCACCGCCAGTGAGATGAATGGCACCCACATCTGTACGACCCTTTTCCAGCACCTCCGGTTGGTAAGGAATTTCTCCCTTTTCACAAAGAGAAATCAATTTTTCTTTAATAATGGGATGAGTCAGCAAACCGGCATCCATAATTTTCACAGCCACACCTTTTCCTAAGCTGACTGCCATTTTCCCGGCAGAGGGGGTGTCTCCCGTAAGGGTGACATCCAAAGCCACAGCATAATCAGGGCGAACACTGACTGCTGCTGCCTTTGCACCACGCAAACCCAGTTCCTCGCTGACTGTAAACACAAAATACAAATCATTTTTTTGCTGTTTCATGCCTTTAATAGCCTCAACCAGTGCCCAGCAGCCGGTGCGGTTATCTAATGCCTTGGAAAGAATGACTTCACCTTGCTCTACAAACGTCGCTCCAAAAACTGCCGCTTCACCCACAGCCACCCGGGAGGCAGCCTCTTTTTCATCTTTAGCACCGATATCAACATACAAATTCCGCAGTTTTAAATCCTTCAGGAGGGTTTCCTCTTCTCCGTCCGGCACTAAAACTCCTTCAGCACCGCCCATAAACTGCACACGTTGATACAGCGCCCTGTGAGGAGAAACGCCGCCCAATGCCGAAACATAAATCTGTCCCTTCTCACCATGACAGGTGGCAACCAAGCCGATTTCATCCATGTGTGCACAAAGCATCAGCTTCTGGCAATTTCCCTTTTTGTGGGCAATCAAATTACCCAGTGCATCGGTTTCCAAAGAATCCACATAGGGGCGGATTTCTGCTTGAATCAGCTCCGAAACACGGCTCTCACAGCCGGAGGGTGCCGGTGTCTCACAAAGTCTTTTCAGTAAATCAAACATGCTGTACCTCCTGAATCAAAATGCGGGTCAGTTCCTTTGCTGCCTCATAGTCTGACAGAGCGATGACGCTGGCCGGAGAATGAATATACCGTGCGGGAACAGAAATGGCCACTGTGGGAATACCGCCCGCTGCCACATGAATGGCACCAGCATCATTGCCGCCGGTAGCCGTTTGCTTAAACTGCACAGAAACACCCTTTTTTTGCGCCAAATGATAAAGTTTCATCACAAGCTCGCGGTTATAGCTGGTGGAACCATCTACCAATGACAAGGCCGCACCACCACGCAAACGGGTAGATTTCATAGCCTCCTCCGTACCCGGAATGTCTGAACAGGTGGTAGCCTCAAGCACCAAGGCCAGGTCCGGCTGAACCCTCCTTGCACAAAGACCGGCACCCCTGAGCCCTACCTCTTCCTGAACAGTAAAGGCAAAACACAAATCCCAATCTGAAACCTCTTCTGCAAGCTCCAAAAGAATAGAACAGCCTGCCCGGTCATCTAAAGCCTTGGCCTTAACCAAACCGTCTCCAAAGGGCACATAGCGGCTGTCAAACACAACATAGTCGCCCACTGCAGCTCTTTTTTCTGCATCCTTTTTATTTTTAGCACCAATGTCCACATATAAATCCTTAATTTTCGGCGCCTTTTTTCTTTCATCGGGCGCGAGCAAGTGAATCGCCTTTCTGCCAATCACGCCATGATGACCCGCCTGACCCACCAACACACGTTTTGAAATCAGCACGCGAGGGTCAATGCCGCCCACAGTCTTGAACTTTAAAAAGCCCTCCTCGGTAATGCGGCTGACGATGAGACCCACCTCATCCATATGGGCACAGAGCATCAATAATTTTCCGCTGTTGCCCCTGCCTTTTTTATAGGCTGTTAAATTGCCCATGGAATCTATCTCCACTCGGTCACAGGCTGCCTCCATTTTCTTTTTGATAAAATGACGGACCGCACTTTCATTGCCCGACACACCGGGCAAGCCGGTTAATTCTGAAAGGTACATGCGAGCACCTCCAAATCTAGGTTTAAAAGCATTGCTGCCAACAGTTCGCCCACAGCTTTAACATCATCAAAATGCAAGGTTTCCACTGTGGTGTGCATATACCGCAAGGGAATGGACAACAAAAGCACAGGAATGCCTGCCCCTGCCACTTGAACAGCCCAGGCATCAGTGCCGGTGTCACCACCATCAGCATCATAGCTGACAGCAATTTTTTCTTTTTTTGCCACGGTTCTGGCAAGGCTTGATAAATAGGGATGAATGTTGGGGCCAAAGCTGATAACAGCACCGCTGCCCAGCTTGAAAATGCTTTCAGAGCCACCATCCGGTGTGTCACCGTGACACACATCCACCACAAAGGCACAGTCCGGAGCCAAGCGTTCGCTGGCCATGGCTGCCCCTCGAAGGCCAACCTCCTCCTGAACAGCTGCCAAAATATATAAGGTAAAAGGCAATTCCGTGCCTTTCAGCTCCTCTAAACACAACAAAAGAGAGATTAAACCGGCACGGTCATCAAAGCTTTTGCCGGATAAAACTTTTTTAGAAAGGGCCTCCACCGTTTCTGCAAAACACACCATGTCGCCCACGCAAACCTTTGCCTTCGCCTCCTCACCCGACAAACCGATATCAATGACCATATCACTGATTTTAGATGCCTGATCCGCACCTCCGGTTTGTAAATGAGGCGGTTTGGCACCAATCACGCCATAAAGAGGCTCCTTGCCCCAAACCGTTACCTCAGCACCCGGCAGAATGGCACTATCCACACCGCCCACCGGCACAAAAGACAAAAAACCCTCATCATCAACGCCGGATACCATCAAGCCAATGCCATCAATATGCGCTTCCAGCATCACTTTTTTTGCTTTCGGGTCACGGGCAGGAATGATGCCCACAACATTCCCCATAGGGTCTGCCTCCACTGTGTCGCAGTAAGGTGCCAGAAGTGATTTCACTGCCTCTTGAATGGAAAATTCAAATCCAGAAATGCCTCCGGCGGCTGCCAGAGTCATAAGCTTTTTTTTCATAAGCGGTTAACCAGCTCCTTAAACAAATTGCCCCGTTCTTCAAAATTGCGGAATAAATCAAAGCTTGTACTGGCACTTGATAGCAGCACCACATCTCCCGCCTGAGCCTGAGCCTCAGCCTGCTTCACCGCCGTTTCATAGCTTTCCTCATAAAAAATTGGTACTGCCGGTGCTGCTTTTTCTGCCACTTCCCCAATTGTTTTTGCCGTAGCACCAATCAGCACCAATGCCTTAACATGCTCACGGATGGCAGGACCTAAATCGTCATAGGGAATGCCTTTATCCTTGCCGCCGGCAATTAAAACCACCGGCTCGGAAAACACTTTAAGAGTGTTGATGGTGCGGTTGGGAGAAGAGTCGATTGAACTGTTATAGTAACGAACGCCTGCCTTTTCTCTCACAAACTCAATCCGATGAGGCACACCGCCAAAATCCTTGGCACAACGGGTGATGACATCACGCCCCGCTATAGGGTACACCGCTCCAATGGCCGCCATGTAATTTTCAACATTATGCAAACCGGGAATGCGTATATCCCGAATATCTAAAACCGGTTCATTTCTCAGCATAATCATGTGCCCATCCAACCAGATATCCGCCGGCTGTGTGCGAGAAAAAGTCAAAACCCTGCCTTTTGCCTGAAAAGCGGCAGCTCGTGTTTTTTCATTATCCAGATTTAGTATTGCCACATCCCCGCTTTTTTGATGCGTGAGGATGTTCATTTTTGCATCAATATATTCCTGATAATCGGTATGGTAGTCAAGATGATTGGGTGTGATGTTGGTAATCACTGCCGTCTGCGGACTCTTCTGCATGGTTTGCAGCTGAAAGCTGGAAAGCTCTAAAACCACCCTGTCATCAGCTGAAATATCATCAATTTTCGGCAAAAGAGGGGCACCAATGTTGCCGCCCACATGGGTTTTTTTCCCTGCCATAGACAAAAGCTTATAAATCAGCGTGGTGGTTGTGGTTTTGCCGTCACTGCCGGTAACGGCAGTGATAGGAGCCGGACAAAGCTCCATAAACACCTCCATCTCCGTGGTGACGGTTATGCCCTGCTTCTGCGCCGAAACCAGTGCCGGCACATCAGGCCGCAAGCCAGGTGTTTTGAAAATTACATCACCGGATAGGGAGGATAAATAATTTTCACCCAGACACAGCTTCACACCCAGGTCTGTCAGCCGTTGGGCAGTGTCGCCCAGTTCTTCACGGCTCTTTCTGTCGCAAGCAGTGACAAACGCACCCTGCTGCACCAAATAGTCAATTAAAGGCAGATGGCTGATGCCAATGCCCACCACACATATCTCACGGCCTTTCAGGCCTGATTTCCATTTTTCAAGTTTATCATTCAAGCTAAGTCCCTCTTTTCATGCAACACACATTTTTACAACACAATTATACAACATTTTATTTCCAAAGTAAAGAAATTTATGCCAATAACAAAGGGGTCGGGACAAAACGGCTTTAACCCGTTTTGCCTCTTCCCCTTTAAAGCATGCTTCGTAATTTGTCTATCTCCTGCAAAAACTGTTTTTCCACATCCTGTGCCTGACGGAGAGAAAAGTCAAACATCGTGTGTTTTTCCGGCACATTTCCGGGAAAAGCCCGATGCAGGGCCGCAAATTCATAATATAACACCGTGTCATCCACTGCAGCCAGCTGCGAAAACTCGTCCTCAGTTAAATCGCCAATGCCGTAATGCTCAAAAACCATTCTCTGAATGGCATGTTCATATTCCTGATAGGCCGCCAGATATTGTTTCACGGGACGGGTGATGTCAGAAAGATATGCCTCGCTCCCGTCATGAACCAGACAGGCTATTTGCAAGCGAGGACCATACCCTCTGCCTTGTGCCTCCCGCAAACAATTCAAGCAATGCTGTGCTACAGAGTAAAAATATTGATAATGCCCGTTGCCCCGACACAGAAGAGACAGGGCATGAGCCATATCAACATCTAAAAAATCCTCGGGTCTGGGGTCTAGAATATAAAAATCTACACCTGAATAGGTGGTAATCGGGTCGCCTTTTCTCATGGCAACGTCCCCTTTCAGATTGTGTGACCGACTACCGGAGCCTGCGGCATTGCTGTTTCTGCCTGTTGCTCCTGCATTCGAACGTTAGCAAGCATCAGTTTAAGCCGGTTTTGCTGATTCACCTCGCTGGCACCGGGGTCATAGTCAATAGCTACAAGGTTAGCCTCCGGATGGTGTGCCTTAATGGTGTTCATCATGCCTTTCCCCACAATGTGGTTAGGCAGGCAACCAAAAGGCTGGGTAATAACAACGTTATTCACACCCTTTTCAATGAGCTCCGCCATTTCCACAGTCAGCAGCCAACCCTCGCCCATTTTCACACCCTTGCCAATATAAGATTCAGCCAGTTTCCGTGTTTTATTAAAATCATTCGGCGCCCAAAAAACACCATGCTTTTCAATGATGCGGTTCATTTTGCGCTGCATGCTCAGCAGAATCCGATAGCCTGCACCACTCACAATGGCAGATTTCAAACCGCCACCATATAACCGGCGGGTGATGGTTACATTAGAAAGGCAATATTGACAGAAATCCACCAGACCAAACAGCACAACCTCCATGCCCTCAGACAGCAGAAATTCTTCCAGCCTATTGTTCCCCATGGGGGAATATTTAACATAGATTTCGCCTACAATTCCCACCCGTGGTTTCTTTTCCCCGGTTTTGGGAATGGCATCAAAATCCTTCAGCATGCCCCGATAGCTTTTTTTCAAATGCCGGTAGCTGACAACCTTTTTACCATCCCAGGCCGAAAGAAGATGGTCAATCCATTTTTCCACCACACGGTCTGTATCACCTTTTTCCTGCTCATAAGGGCGGCACTGGTTGGCAATATGCATAAGAAAATCCCCCGCCATTGCCGCATAGGCAAACTTTAAGCCCATGGAAAGAGAAAGCTTAAAACCCGGTGCCGAATCAAGACCAGAAGCATTTAATGAAATCACCGGCACATGGCCAAAACCGCTGCTGCGAAGAGCCTTGCGGAGCAGAAAAATATAGTTCGATGCACGGCAACCGCCGCCTGTTTGGGTAATCATCAGAGCTGTTTTATTCAGGTCATATTTCCCGCTTTTTAAAGCATCAATAAACTGACCGATCACCAAAAGCGCCGGATAGCAGGTATCGTTATGTACATACCGTAGGCCCTCTTCAATGACCTGGGGGCCGTCGTTTTCCAACACCTCTGCCTTATAGCCGTGCTGCATGAGAATTTTCCGCATCAAAGTGAAATGAATGGGCAGCATCATGGGCAGCAAAATGGTGTGGGTATGTTTCATGTCTTCTGTAAAAACTGGGTATTCCTTATTCATTTTGGTTTTTCTCCTTGCGTTCCCTGGCCGCACCCAACAAACTACGAATGCGAATTTTCACTGCGCCAAGGTTGTGAATATCATCAATTTTCACTTGCGTATATAATTTGTCACGACTTTCTAAAATATCCCGCACCTCGTCGGTGGTAATGGCATCAATGCCGCAACCAAAAGACACCAGCTGCACCAGATACATATCATCACGCTCGGCACAATAAGCTGCCGCACTGTATAACCGTGCATGATAAGTCCATTGGTTTAACACCTGCACACGGGGAGGCTCAGCCAGGTCGCTGACAGAATCTTCTGACAAAACAGCAACCCCCAGCGAGGTAATCAAACGGTCAATGCCGTGGTTAATCTCTGAGTCGATATGATAGGGACGGCCTGCTAACACAATCATGTCAAGCCTGTTTTCCTCTGCCTGCCGAATTGCACGTCTGCCTTCGGCACGAACCGCCTCTAAATGCGCCTCATGTGCAGCATAGGCTGCTGCCGTTGCCCGATGGATTTCACGGCGGGTAATGGTTTTGTCAACGCCTTGAAAATAAGAAAAAGCACGCTTTTCAAAGTCACGGGGGCGATGCAAACCAACGTGAGGGTACAAAAACTGCACCTCTGAAAGCTTTTCCACATTGGCCCGAAGCAACTCCGGATAGTAAGCCACCACCGGACAATTAAAGTGGTTATCCCCTTTTTCTTCATTAAAGTTATAGGTCATGCAGGGGTAAAATATTTTGGTAATTCCCTGTTCCAGCAAGCTTTCAATATGACCATGCATCAGCTTAGCCGGATAACACACTGTGTCAGAAGGAATGGAATACCGCCCTTTTCTGTACAGTGCTGGCGAAGAAGCCTCCGACAGCACAACCTCATAACCAAGCTCTGTTAAAAAAGCATGCCAGAAAGGCAGGGTTTCATAAAAGTTCAAACCAAAGGGAATGCCGATTTTACCACGGGGACCGGGCACCGGTGTAAGACTTGCCAGCTTATTCCGCTTGAACTCATACAGGTTCGGCACGGGGACAGCATCCCTTTGTCGATTGGGACGCTCACATTTATTTCCGGAGAGATACCGGCTGCCGTCAGGGAAAATATTCACTGTCAGCTGACATTTATTGAGACACAAACCGCAGCTGACCTCTTTTGTTTCAAAGGTAAATTGCTCTAAGGCTTCTCTTTCCAGCATTGTGCTAGACTTTCTGTTATGCTCTTTTGCATATAGTGCCGCACCAAAAGCACCCATCAAGCCTGCAATTGAGGGGCGAACCACATCACGACCCATCTCTCGCTCAAAGCTACGCAAAACTGCGTCATTATAAAACGTGCCGCCCTGCACCACCACATGCTGACCCAGTTCTGAAATGTCACGGGCACGAATGACCTTATAGATTGCGTTTTTCACAACACTGATACACAGGCCGGCAGAAATATCATCCACCCCTGCGCCATCTTTCTGCGCCTGTTTCACTGAAGAATTCATAAAAACCGTGCAGCGAGAGCCTAAATCCACAGGACGCTTTGCATACAAACCCAGCTTGGAAAATTCCTCTGCTGTATAACCTAAAGACAGTGCAAAGGTCTCCAAAAATGAACCGCAGCCGGAAGAACAAGCTTCATTGAGCATAATGCTGTCAATAGAATTGTTCTTAATGCGCATGCATTTAATATCCTGACCGCCAATATCCAAAATAAAGTCCACCTTAGGAGAAAAATGGCGGGTAGCACGAAAATGTGCCAATGTTTCCACAATGCCAAAATCTAGGTGAAAAGCACTTTTAATCAAATCTTCACCATAGCCGGTTGCCGCCGCACCGCAGATGGTGATGCGCTGCTGGCAAAGCTCCAAAATTTTCAAAAGATGGGTGCGTACCAGTTCTAGGGGATGTCCATTATTAGGGCCGTAAAACCGATACAAAATCTCAGACTGTTCACCGATTAAAATAATTTTCACCGTGGTGCTGCCGCAATCAATGCCCAGATAAGCATTGCCCTCATAGTCCTTCGGGTCAACCACCGGCACCGAGGCCTTGGCATGACGCTGAGAAAAAGCACGGTATTCTTCTTCATCACGAAACAGCGGCTCTAAAATGTGCAAATCGCCGCCGTCATCCTTTGCATTTTTAATTTGCTCCTCCAATTGAGGAAAAAGCATCTGTTCTCCCTGTTCTTCCGCATACAATGCCGCCCCTGCGGCCACAAAAAACTGCCCGTTTTCAGGAAAAACTGCATTTTCATCAGATAGGTCAAGGGTTTTTCTAAATTGCCGACGAAGCCCTTCTGCAAAATGCAGAGGCCCGCCCAGAAATGCCACACGTCCGGCAATGCGCCGCCCCTGTGCCAAACCAATAATGGTCTGGTCAACCACCGCCTGATAGATGCTGGCGGCAATATCAGATTTTTGGGCATTCTGATTTAAAAGCGGCTGAATATCCGTTTTGGCAAACACACCGCAATGAGATGCAATGGGATATATCTTGTCTGCCTTCAGACTCAGCTCGTCCAGTTCATCAACATTCACATTCATGAGCACTGCCATCTGGTCAATGAAAGCGCCGGTGCCGCCGGCACAGGAGCCATTCATCCGCTCTTCCTGACCGCCGGTTAAAAACAGAATTTTTGCATCTTCACCGCCCAGTTCAATCACAACATCAATATGATTCAAAAAGGTTTTAACCGCACCGCCGGTGGCATATACCTCCTGAACAAAAGACAGGTCTGCCGCTTTGGCAAGACCAAAACCGGCTGAACCGGTAATCGCCACGGCAAAGGGACGCACACCTATATAAGGCTTGGCAAGGTTTAAAAGCTCTGCCGTTTTTTCACGCACTTGAGAAAAATGGCGTTCGTAGTGGCTGAATATAATATCGTTGTTCTCCATTAGCACCACTTTCACCGTAGTGGAGCCGACATCAATGCCCAAGCTCAGGCTCATGTAAGTACCTTCTTTCAATGGTTCTTCAAGCAGTGTCTGTATCATAATAGTATATATGACAAATCAATCATAAAAAGTCTTAAGAAAATGCTTTCATATTTAATATAAAAAGCATAATACAAATTATAGCATAATTCGACAATTTTGTCTATAAGATTTTTTTCATGAGGATAAACTTTTCCGTTTGTTCATAATTTTCTAAACCCACCATAATTGCCGTGGCAAAACTATCTTCACAAAGAAAAGGGGGAACAGTTTTTCTGTTCCCTCTCATCTAACCAAAACAAACGAAATCACTCGCAAACAAGCACACAAAGCACTAAATATATTCACCCAAAATCATGACGGACTCCCGCATCAATGCCATACTTTTCAAAGATGCAAACAATCTCCTCCACCACATAAGAATCATCCAGTTCATCATTTTGAATAATCTTTTGAATGTCAGACAGACACATAAGCGCCATGGATTGTACAACTTCGTTCATCTTTTCTTCCAGCGCTTCCTTCTCCCTGGTAAATATCTCTTTAAGCTGTTTTGTCATAAGCTCCCGTGCAATATCCATATTTGTCCTCCTATTTACGAAATTTTATTTTGTCTCATTTTTACAACCTATTGTAACACAATAATATAGTAAAATCAAGACGAAAGTGCAAAAAATGAGACATTTTTAGTGTGGTGATGATATGAAACAAAGAATAAATGCAAATGGCAAAAACCTGATTGGCGAAAGGCTTAAAGAATTACGTAATAAAAACAACCTGTCTCAGCGTGATTTAGCCAGTAAATTGCAATTAATCGGAATTGACATGGATAAGAATGTTATTACAAGAATCGAAACAAATAAAAGGTATGTTACTGACTTTGAATTGCAAGCTCTTAAACAAGTTTTTAGTGTAGAATATGACTATTTAATTGATGGCAAAGAACAAAAGAAGTAATATTCAACACCATAAGATTGATGAGGGGTCCAGGGGCAAAGCCTTAATACTACTGGCGACGCTACATAGCGTTTTTTATTGGCCTGCCAGCCACGCAATGATTACTTGCAACCCATTAATGGGTTGTTGTAGTCAATTTATCTATGAAATTTTAGAATAAAAATAGGCTCCCTTGTGTAAAGGGAGCTGTCAACGAAGTTGACTGAGGGATTGATTCTTGCCCAAAATAAGGTCGCCTTTATCCACCCACCACCTTCGGTGGTCCCCCTCCCTTAATGCTTCGCATCAAAGGAGGCAAGACGGGAGCTGTCGAACGCAGTGAGACTGAGGGGTTGTTTTCTCTATTTTTATTTTTTGAGTGTTATTTTAATTTAACAATTACAATCCCTCCGAGTTTGCTTCGCAAACCCACCTCCCTTTACACAAGGGAGGCTTGACTCATTAAAAATTTTTGATAAACTTCTCATTTTTAATAGACAACTAAATTACTGATGTTTATAGTCTTTTATTTCTGTTCATCGGTTAACCTTTATGGAACCAAGCGACTATCCCGGGGTTTTCGGGATACAAAAACCGTGCAGTGTTTATTAAACACTGCACGGTTTTTCTATCATAAGCTAATTTTATGCTAGTCTAGTCTTTTCATCTTCCTCCAGCTGTGCCTTCAGCTCGTCAAGATTCTGAAATGCACGCTGGTCACGAATTTTGAATAAAAATTCAACTTCAAGCTTTTCATTGTAAACATCGCCGTTAAAACCGATGATATAGGTTTCAATTCGAACGGCACCGTCGCCGATAGTGGGACTGTCGCCCACATTGGTAATGGATTTGTAGGCAACGCCGTCAACATATGTGGTGGTGCCGTAAACACCAAACCTGGGAATCAGCTGATTTTCAGCCGGAATCATGTTGGCAGTGGGATAACCCAGTGTTCTGCCCAGCATTTTATCTTTTACCACGGTATTTCTAATTTTAAACGGACGATCTAAAAGCTCTGCCGCCTTTTCTACGTCACCGTTTTCAATCAACGCACGAATTTTGGTGCTGGAACAAAGAATATCATCTAAATACAGCGGCTTAATCATATACACCAAAAAGCCATACTTCTGGCCCAGTTCCCTCAGCAGCTTTACATCGCCCTGAGAATCCTTGCCATAGTGATTATGTAAACCCACCACTGCAACCTTCATGTTCAGCTTTTCTACTAAAATATCTCGTACAAATTCCTCAGGAGAAAGGTCTCGCACATCTTCAAATTTATCAAAAAATAACGTATCCAAGTGGCAGGAAGCAAGCAGTTCCTGCTTATACTCATTATCCGCAATCAATTTTAAGGCATTCTCACCCTTGATGACATTGACCGGATGCTTATCAAAGGTATAGACCACCGAGTGCAGGCCGTTATCCTGAGATACATCCATCAGCATAGATAAAAGCTTCATATGCCCCTTGTGAAGACCATCGAAATTACCCAGCGCAATGGCTGTGCCGTTCCGTGCTTCAATCTTGCTGTAATCATACCAAACTGTGTTCATGTGAATTACCTCCTTTTATTTTTATATAATCACCCCGTCTGTTCCGGAATTCCGGCACAGCGGAGATACCCAGCCTATGTATAAAATGTTTTTAAAATGGCAAGCACCGGCGTGTTTCCCTCTTCCATCACCTGCGAAAGACACAGCAACATGTCACCGTCATACAGCCGAAAGACATCTCCAAGCCGAGCCTGAGAAATACCCAACTGTTCCGGACGCATCCGCAGCCCGTTTTTGATTTTTGCCACACTGCCTGCCGGCACCACCACAGCCGGATAATCCATAAGCACAACCTCCGGCGGCAGTAACACCCTTTCTAAAGCACCATCCCTGGCAGCCTGCTCCACTTCCTCCGGCGTGTATGCCTGTTCTAAAAGAAAGGGGCCGCTTTGGGTTCTGACTAAACCCTCCATACAGGCACAAGTGCCAAGCGCGCGCCCCAAATCATGGCAAAGAGAGCGAATATAAGTTCCCTTGGAGCACTGCACCTCCATGCGAAAGCCTTCTTCTGTAAAGTCAAAACAAGCAATATGATGAATGGTCACACTGCGAGGCTTGCGCTCCACAGTAACGCCCTGCCGTGCCAATTCATACAGCTTCTTGCCGTTCATTTTAACAGCCGAATACATCGGCGGCAACTGAGAAATGTTCCCCAAAAAACCCTCTGCCGCCTGGCAGATTACCTCTTGGGAGGGGCGAACATCACTTAAATGTACCACTGTTCCCGTTGTGTCAAACGTATCGGTTTCTATGCCCAAACGAACGGTAGCAATATAGGTTTTTGTTTTTTCTGTCAGCAAATCTGAAAGGCCTGTTGCCTTTCCCACAAGAATCGGCAAAACACCGCTTGCCAGCGGATCCAGCGTTCCCGCATGACCCACACGTCTTGTGCCCAAAATGTGCCTGACCCGAGCAACCATATCGTGTGATGTTTTGCCCGTCGGCTTACATAAATTGATGATTCCGAGCAAAACCTCACCCCTGTTCCATCATATTCCAAAAACCGTTGCATATAGTAGAAAAAAAGGACAATCTCTGCACCTCTTTATCTATTCTAAGTATACCACAATTCACACGCAAAGAAAAGCCTTATTTATAGAAGTTTTAAAATTTATTTATAATCAAGCAGAAAAAGACCGGTTTTTTATGAAAACTAGCCAAAATTTGCTGAAAAAAAAGTTTTTTTTAGTAAATAACTATAGACTTTTTGGTTAAATAATGTTATAATAAATTAGATGCCAACGTTTCGTTGGTTAAACACCAGACGAACCAGGAATAAAGCCGCAATTTATATAAGTCAAGCGGCATTTTTCATATAACGTGAATGATAACAAGGGGGTATTTTGTTGAACGAAAAACAAACGGTTGCCTTTAACGGCACCAAGGAACAAGAAGCGAAGCTGATGGAGGTCATCAATCGCTACAAAGGAACAGACGGCGCTCTGATTCCCGTGCTGCACGAAGCACAGGAGATTTATGGTTATCTCCCCATTGAAGTTCAGGCTATTATTTCTAAAAATCTGGACATTTCCATGGCAGAGATTTATGGCGTTGTCACCTTCTACACCCAGTTCACCACTGAGCCAAAGGGAAAATATCATATTGGCGTTTGTCTGGGCACAGCCTGCTACGTTAAAGGCTCCGGTGAGATTCTGAACAAGATTAAGGAAAAACTGGGCATTTCCGAAGGCGGATGCTCTCCCGACGGTAAATTTTCTATTGAAGCAACCCGCTGCATCGGTGCCTGCGGCCTGGCTCCGGTTTTAACTGTGAACGAGGACGTATATGGCAAGCTGACAGTGGACGACGTTGACAGAATCCTGGCAAAATATTGTGAATGAGTGTTGATGTATGCTTGAAATCTCTCTCCACATTTTAGATGTGGTCAACAATTCCGTTAAAGCCGGCGCCTCTTTAATTGGCGTTACGGTTTGTGAAAACAAAAAGGACAACCTGCTGTCTGTCATCATCACTGATGATGGCTGCGGCATGGACGAGGACTTTCTACGTACTGTGACAGACCCTTTTAAAACCACCCGCACCACCCGCAAGGTGGGCATGGGTCTTTCCCTTTTTAAGGCTGCAGCAGAAGCCGCCGGCGGCAGCTTCTCTATCACCTCGCAAAAGGGCAAGGGAACCACAGTTTCTGCCTCTTTTGTATATGACCACATTGACCGTCAACCCCTGGGAAACATGGCTGAAACGATTACCACTGTGCTTTCCGGTAATCCTGCCATTGATTTTCTTTACAGTCACTCTGTAGACGATCGCCAGTTTCTGCTGGATACCCGAGAGGTCAGACAGATTCTGGGAGATGAAGTGGAGCTTTCGGGCACAAATGTTATCCTGTGGCTGACAGATTACATAACCGAGGGTGTTGGCGAGCTGTCGGCGTAACAATTTCGGAGAGTCACTCCAAAACGAGCAAAAATAAACCACACCACAGGCTTTATTACTGTGGGTGAGAACGGAGCGTTGAATATGAAAAGTTTAGCTGAGCTTGAAGCAATAAAAAACCGAATGAAAAATCAAGTAGGCATGCGCAAGGAAGATGATGCTCATGCAACCCGCATTGTTGTCGGCATGGCTACCTGCGGCATTGCTGCCGGTGCCCGCCCTGTGCTTTCAGCACTGGTAGAAGAAATCGGCAAGCGGAATCTGGCTCATGTGACCGTTGCACAAACCGGTTGTATTGGTATGTGCAGATTGGAGCCCATCGTTGAAGTTATGGTTCCGGGCGAGGAAAAAGTAACTTATGTGAAGGTGGACACTGAAAAGGCTGTTAAAATTGTTAGTGAGCATATTGTGAACGGCCGTGTTTGCACAGAGTACACCATCGGCGCAGCACAAGAATAAAGGAGGATAACAGATCATGGATTTTGCAAGATCAACCGTTCTGGTCTGCGGCGGAACAGGCTGTACCTCTTCCGGCTCCCAGAAGGTTATGAAAGAATTTGAAACCCAGCTTGCAGCAAAGGGCCTTGATAAAGAGGTTAACCTGGTTCAAACAGGCTGTTTTGGTTTGTGTGCACTGGGCCCCGTTGTTATCGTTTACCCCGAAGGTGCTTTCTACAGCACCGTTCAGGCAGAAGATGTTGAAGAGATTGTTTCTGAACATCTGCTCAAGGGACGTATCGTAACCCGTCTTTTATATGAAGAAACCGTTCAGACAGATTCTGTTAAATCTTTGAACGAAACTAATTTCTACAAAAAGCAGATGCGTATCGCTCTGCGTAACTGCGGCGTCATTAACCCCGAAAACATTGACGAGTACATCGCATTAGACGGTTATAGAGCTCTGGGAAAAGCATTAACCGAAATGACACCTGAACAGGTAATTGAAACCATTAAAGACTCCGGTTTACGTGGCCGTGGCGGCGGTGGTTTCCCCACCGGCATCAAATGGATGCTGGCAGCTAAATCGCCCAATGTGATTGGCAAGTATGTTTGTTGTAATGCAGACGAGGGCGACCCCGGTGCATTTATGGACAGAAGTGTTCTGGAGGGCGACCCCCATGCTGTCATCGAAGCAATGGCAATTGCTGCTTATGCCATCAATGCTGAACAGGGTTACATATACATTCGTGCTGAATATCCCATTGCTGTAAAGCGTTTACAGATTGCCATTGACCAGGCTCGTGAATACGGTCTTTTGGGTAAAGGCATTTTCGGCACTGACTTTAATTTCGATTTGGAAATCCGTCTTGGTGCGGGTGCCTTTGTTTGCGGTGAGGAAACCGCATTAATGACCTCGATTGAGGGCATGCGTGGTGAGCCCAGACCCCGTCCGCCGTTCCCAGCTGTGAAAGGTCTCTGGGGCAAGCCCACCCTCTTAAACAACGTTGAAACCTATGCCAACATTCCGCAGATTATCTTAAACGGTGCAGATTGGTTCACCTCCATCGGTACAGAAAAGAGCAAGGGTACTAAGGTATTCGCTCTGGGCGGAAAAATCAACAACACCGGTCTGGTTGAGGTTCCCATGGGCACCACGTTGCGTGAAATTATTGAAGAAATTGGTGGCGGCATTCCGGGCGGCAAGAAGTTCAAGGCTGCTCAAACCGGCGGTCCCTCCGGCGGTTGCATTCCCGCTTCACTGATGGATGTTGCCATTGACTATGACTCTCTGATTCAAATCGGCTCCATGATGGGTTCCGGTGGTTTGATTGTTATGGACGAAGACAACTGCATGGTTGACATTGCCAAGTTCTTCTTAGAATTCACCGTTGATGAGTCCTGCGGCAAATGTACCCCCTGCCGTATCGGTACAAAACGCATGCTGGAGATTCTGGAAAAAATTACTCAGGGCAAAGGCACGCTGGAAGACCTTGACAAGTTAGAGACACTGGCTTACAACATTAAGGAATCTGCTCTTTGTGGTCTGGGACAAACAGCCCCCAACCCGGTTCTTTCTACTCTGCGTTATTTCAGAGATGAATATGAAGCTCACGTTATTGACAAGAAATGTCCTGCCGGCGTATGTAAGGCTCTCCTCAGTTACACAATTGTTGCTGACAAGTGTAAAGGATGTAGCCTCTGTGCAAGACAGTGCCCCGTTGGTGCAATCAGCGGTGAAATCAAGAGTCCCTTCACCATTAACCCTGATAAGTGTATCAAGTGCGGTGCCTGCATAGAAAAATGTAAATTTGGCGCAATTATTGTTCAATAACGAAAGGAGGAAGGTTTTACAATGGAAATGGTTACTATTTCTATCAACGGTCAGAGCATGTCAGTGCCTCAGGATTACACAATTCTGCAGGCAGCACGTCAGGCCGGTATTGATATTCCCACACTTTGCTATTTGAAAGACATTAACGAAATCGGCGCATGCAGAATGTGTCTGGTTGAGGTAAAAGGCGCAAGATCTTTAGTGACTGCCTGTGTATATCCCGTTAGCGAGGGAATGGAGGTGTTCACCTCTACTGCCCGTGTAAGAAAGGCAAGAAAAGCTGTTTTAGAACTGTTGCTTTCCAATCACAACAGAAACTGCTTAACCTGTGTCAGAAACAGAAACTGCGAACTGCAAAAGCTGGCTGATGAACTGAACGTAACGGAGATTCCCTATGAGGGTGCTTACACCCCCTCTACTGTAGACGACTTCTCCCCTTCTATCGTTCGTGACAACAGCAAATGTATTTTGTGCCGCCGCTGTGTGGCTGTTTGTAAAAAAGTGCAGACTGTTGGCGTGATTGATGCAACCGAAAGAGGGTTTAACACAAAAATTGCCTGCTCCTTTGACAAAAAGTTGGGCGAAACCGATTGTGCTATGTGTGGTCAGTGT
>JAZSAS010000030.1:0-2919 GCA_045602005.1 Clostridia bacterium | reverse complement strand
TGTGCAATTGTCAATGATGGGTGACACTTTTCTTAAAAAATAAAAGTTATACCCCAAATTGCCTTTGTCAAGGTGGAGCTGCTATGCAGTCTTACCTTGACAAAACGCATATGATATAATATTTATAGAGCGTTAAGCAAGCCTTTGCTTAACCTCGTAATCACCTTACATCACACCTAAATATTTTTCCAACATTTCATTTGGTGTGAGAAATCCCAAACATATCTTTGGTATATTGTTTGATTTTTTATTGTATTTAGCAAGTTGCTGCCTGCCATCGACAAGATTATACATTCTCATTTTCTTGTAAAATCTCTTTTCATCCGTTCTGTGTTGCCTTTCCACTTTTCCGTTATGCCTTGGTGTAGCCACTCGTATTCTGTGATACTTTATACCGCATAATTCAAGCATTTCTTCAAACAATGAAGGCTTACCATCATCGCTTATCAAAGCTCTGGTAAACTCTGTTCCGTTATCGGTTTGTATTTCCCTTATCGGAAACGGACAGTTTAATATCAGTTTCTTTAAAAAATCTGTTGAACTGTACGTGCTATGTTCATCATACATTTCTCTGAAAGTCCAACGTGTACACTCATCTACCGCAGTATATTGATAATATTTCTCTCCATTAACAACACAATATGACGGTACAAATTTAACATCCACCTGTACCTTTTGTCCCGGATATTCTGCTCTTTGGTAAGGCTTTGGTTTTCTTGTCTGTTTTTGCTTAATTTCAGGCTTTATCCACTTGTTTACAACCCTTACCAAGCTTGTATAACTGCGAGTATATCCTTTTTTTCTTAACGCATCCCAAAGCATTATCATATCATCTTTATGATATGGGTAAAGCCTTAGTATCAGTTGTTTTTCTTCAGCAGTATGCTCATTGGGATGATGGTGAGGTCTATGACTTTTGTCAACAAGGCTTTTCCAGCTTTTGCCGTCATATTTTGCACGCCATTCATAGATTGCATTTCTGCTGATGCGGTAGTACTTCGACGCTGCTGTTACACCAATCTTGTAACTTTTTTTAACTACTCGTTGACGAAAGTGGGCATTTGATGTTAAAATATTCATGGGAAAATGACTCCTTTGATACATGTTTTTTGTGGTTATTAAACATTATATCATATTTAGAGTTCATTTTCCTTTTTATTTGTCACCCATCAATTGTATCACAACATTTTTAGATAAAATTTGCTATGACATCTGCTGAATTTATTAGTGAAATACAAGTTGAAATAACAACAAACAGCCCTATAATCAGTAAGAGAATGCCTGCTATAAGACTTGAAAAAATGTACCAGTCCGAGACCTCAACATCATCAATGTTGTCAATTTGGAAAATGTGCTGTAATTTAAAAAGTGCTTCTGCCTTAAAAGCGAGAAGATAATAGCCAATAATAGGGAACAGCAGAAAAAACAGTAAAGAAGATAAACACTCGCTGTCGAGAAGAACACATTTTATGTATATAGGCAGGTAAATAAGAGCATAAACAGGAAGAGGAATAGTTTTGAAAATTTTATTTTTTCTTTCTTTTCTTTCTTGCTTTTCAAAGAACTCTTCAAGCAGCTTTTCATCTGATTGAGAGACGCTGCTTAAAAGTACACTAAAGCAGCGCTCGCAGCTTTTTGAACTGTCGGGATTTTCAAAACCGCATTTATGACATATTCTCATTTTTAATTCCTCCTTTAATATCAGTATACTAAAAAGTAAAAAGGGAGTCAATGATTAAAATAAAACACTTTACTATTTTTGATGTTTGTGGTATAATAACATAAATTATTATGCAATTTTTATATTTAGGAGTGATAAAGATGGCAGCAGAACAGAATGTTTTTACCTATAAGGGAAAGCCTATGGTGCGCCGGGGAGATACAATATATTACGGTGATTTGAACGAAAAATATATTATTATCTTCACAATTAAATCCAAGAAAAAGGTCGGCGACCTTGATGTCAGTGACAGCGTGACAATCGACCTTTGCACGAATAAGGGCACAGGGAAGGAAAAGGTTATTAAGAAAGCTACGAGAGAGAGCCTTTTTGAAGCGATTGATATTGCTGAATTCTGGCTTGAGGACGCTATTGAAAACGGCTGATAAAACTAAGGGAGTGCTTTAGGTATGTTTAAGGAACACAATTACACGATGCTTGCCGACTTTTATGAGTTTACGATGGCAAACGGCTATTTTGTAAACAACACAGCTGACAAGATTTGTTATTTCGATTTATATTTCAGAACAGTACCCGATAACGGCGGCTTTGCTGTTATGGCAGGGACAGAGCAGGTTGTGGAGTATCTTAGTAATCTTCACTTTGAAGAGGAGGATATAGAGTACCTCAGAAGTAAAAACCTCTTTGATGAAAGATTTCTTGATTACCTCAGGAATTTTAAGTTTTCCTGTGACGTGTGGGCAATTCCGGAGGGAACGCCGGTGTTCCCCAACGAACCGCTTGTTATTGTTCGTGGTCCTGCTATTCAGGCACAGCTTGTTGAAACAATGCTGCTGCTTCTTGTGAACCACCAGACACTTATTGCAACAAAGGCTAACAGAATTGTCAGAGCTGCACAGGGCAAGGCAGTTATGGAATTTGGTTCAAGACGTGCGCATGGTGCGAACAGTGCCATCTTAGGCGCAAGGGCTGCGTATATTGCAGGATGTGCGGGCACTGCCTGTACAATCAGCGATGAAATGTACGGCATTCCGGCACTGGGAACAATGGCACACAGTTGGGTTCAGATGTTTGACAGTGAGCTTGACGCCTTCACCGCTTATGCAAAGAAATATCCCGACAACTGCACACTTCTTGTTGATACCTTCCACACAATAGAGTCAGGCATTCCCAACGCAATTGAAGCATTCAAAAATGTTCTTGTACCAAGCGGACACAGACCCAAGGCAGTAAGAATA
>JAZSAS010000029.1:0-2202 GCA_045602005.1 Clostridia bacterium | reverse complement strand
GTTATGTATGTATATAACGGAACAAATGAAGAGTATAACAAATTTTTAAGGGCAACGATTTTTGATTATTTAGGTCATAAATTTGAAACCCACGAAAAAAGTTGCGAGCAGGAAAAGCCTGCTGCAGCTAACCAATAAGGAAGGAGCTACGAATTATGAAAACATATATTTACACAAGATTTACAGTTGAGGAAATCAGAAACCCGGTTTATGTTATTGAAACCATAAAAGAAATGGAAAAATTAACTTTGGAACAGGGTTTTAAGATTATTGCGGAGCGCATGTATAGGGATGACATTAAGGCTAAAATAAAGGTAAAAAAACCTTTAGAGCTTTTGTAAATGTTTTGCTGGATATATTGAAATTAGTATGGTATTGTTTGTTGCTGAAAGGAGGTAATTATTTATGAACATAATGCAAGCATGGAGAATATGGATTTATTACAGACTGTCAAGAGATGAAGACAAGGAAATGAATTCACTCAAAAATCAACGCAGAATTCTTATGGATTACATAGAACGGGAAGGTCACATATTTGTAGGAGAATCCTATGATGACAATGTCAGCGGAATGACCTTCCAGAGAAACGGAATCGATGAAATCTGCAAAGCAGCTGAAGAGCATAAGATGGATGTAGTGTTGGTAAAAGACTTGTCAAGACTTGGCAGAGAGAAAATCCAGACTTCTATGTTCATCGAATACTTAAGAAGCAAGGGTATAAGAGTAATCAGCATAACAGACAACACCGACAGTTTCAACACAGATGATGAATTCCGTATGGAAATGAGTCAGTTTATGAATCATATGTATGCAAGAGATGTCAGCAAAAAGATAAGATACGGATATCGTCAGAAGCAAAAGGACAAGGGCATATGCAATATGCCACCTATGGGTTACTACAAGGATAAGAACTCCGGCAAAATCATAATCAAGAATGAGCCTGCAGGTATAGTTAAAGAAATTTATTCAATGTATCTTGATGGCTTCGGCTTTAAGGCGATTGCGGAAAAGCTGAATAAAGATGGCAAGAAATCTCCGTCATATTATCAAAAGCTATACAACGATAAAAATCAAGGCTATAATAAACCTGCAATAACCCTTAAGTACCTGTGGGATTCAACTGCAGTCAAGCGAGTGCTTACAAATGAGTTCTATACAGGAACGCTGATATGCCATGTAGAAGAAAGCGATAAGGCAAAGAAAATCAGACATAAGGTTCCGACAGAAGAACAATTCAGGCACGAAAACTTTGCACCCGTAATAATTCCAAAGGAAATATGGGATAAGGTACAAAAACTGATTGAAGCTAAAAAGGAAACTAAGGTCAGAGCTTCAAGCGGAAAACCATATCATCGATACACAGGGTTATTAAAGTGCGGAGATTGCGGTTGCACCTTCGTGGCAAAGATTCGCAGATGGAGAGACAAGCCTGAGCGAGTTGAATATGTCTGCAATGGTTATCATCGCTACAAAGGCTATTGCACCTCACACAGAATTCAGGAGGCGGATTTGGATAACTTAGTCTATAAGGAAATATTAAGGCTGAAATCCGAGTCGGAGAAGAATTGGACTGCTATAGAAGCCGATGTTAAAAAGTGGTTACGGAATAAGGCAGGCACAGAAAAGCAGATAGCTGAAATGAGAACTGCTGTATCAAATCTCGAAATAGATGTGGAAAACATACTGATGGAGAGAATTAACGATAAGGAAAACCGTGCCACTTATGACAGAATGCTTGAAAAAAAGAAGGCACAGATTGAAGACCTTAAGGTTAAAATTAATGAGCTGATAAACCTTGAAGAAACAGTAAAGAAACGAAGAAAAGCTATCAAGGAAAACATCGATATGCTCGATAGCATCGTAGCAGAGGGTGCAATCAGTAACGTAAACTTAAGACTTCTGGTTCAGGAAATTCAGATTCTGGATGTGGGAGACGGTGAGATTGCAGTAGTCATAGTGATAAACGGACCATTTAATGAGTATGGAGAGGTATTCGCCGAAAACGGAGATGTAAAGCTGGCACACAATGGTGATTACAAACCGATAGCGGTGTAAGCAGAATTAAGCAAAGAAAAAGTGCTTGCGAAAAACTCGTAAGCACTTTGAAAATTGGTGCGGATAACAGGACTTGAACCTGCATGAAATCGCTTTCACATGGACCTGAACCATGCGCGTCTGCCAATTCCGCCATATCCGCATATT
>JAZSAS010000028.1:0-16643 GCA_045602005.1 Clostridia bacterium | reverse complement strand
TTTGTATCTTAATTCCTAAAGAAATTAAAATCTCCCAGCCAGTCATCACTGACTTACTTGTTGGATTCTATCCAAAATTACTCAAATGAATTTTCAAAAGAGCCTGCTCTGTTTAATTTTCAAGGTTCGGGTGCCTCGGTTTCCCCTCAGCACGGAATTACATTATAGCACGTCATTTTTCATTTGTCAACTCTTTTTTTAAAGTTTTTTGAAAAATTCTTTAAAAGCCTTGAATAAAATAGTTTGTCTTCATAATAGTATGCATAAGTTGTGCTGAAAATACCCAAAAAATTTGACAAAAAGCTGATTTATTGTTACAATGATATGGATTAGGCCGCAGCCAACACCATTTCTGCTGTTTATGGTGCCATTCGTGTTGTGACTCTTTCTAAAAATTCTTTGCAAAAGTTCAATAACAAATATATAAAACGGAGGACAAAAAACATGATAACTTACACAGACATTCCCCAGGGCAATCCGGTGGCATTATTCACCATGGAAAACGGCGAAACTTTTGAAGTTACGTTATATCCCGAATATGCGCCCCAGACTTGTGCCAACTTTGTGGCACTGATTCAGCAGTGTTTTTATAACGGTTTGACTTTTCATCGTGTGATAGAGGGCTTTATGGCCCAGGGCGGCGACCCTGAGGGCAACGGAACCGGCGGTGCGCCCAATCATATTACCGGTGAATTTGCTGCTAATGGTTTTACCCAGAACACACTCTCTCATGAAAAAGGTGTTATTTCTATGGCGCGGGCCTATTCCCCCGATTCGGCCAGCAGCCAGTTCTTTATTTGCTATGAAGACGTTCCCTACTTAGACGGGCAATATGCTGCCTTCGGTAAGGTAACTGCCGGCATGGAAACGGTTGAAAGGTTTTTAAAAACACCAAGAGCCATGAGCAGCACCGGCGAACTGTCTGTTCCGGTTACGCCGATTGTGATTCAAACAGCTGTTATGAAATAAACGCCCCAACAAAGGAACCTTTAAAAAACTGTTGTTGCAAACAAATCAAGGTAGCAACAGTTTTTTGTTTGATTATCTTGTACTTTCTTTCATTATGTCCAATTAAATCAAATATTTTTATGTTTTCTCTTGACATTTATACAAGTTCGTTGTATAATCGTATTATAATTCTACAAAATTCGACCGGAGGAAACATATATGAATGAACCTTTCAAAAGTTCTTTTCCCAGAAAATTGAAAATGCTGCGCCTTGAGCACGGAAAATCTCAAGAAGAGCTGGCGAAAGAACTGGGAATTACCCGAAGCTGTCTGGCAAATTATGAGCTAGGCAAGCGCCAGCCGGATAACGAAACGCTCATTCGCATTGCCGACACGTTTCAAGTGTTGATTGACTATTTGGTTGACCGGGCAGAATACCGTGACATAAGCTTCACTGTTCAGGAAATTGATGATTTTAACCGACTGAAGTATACCCTTGAACAAAGAGAAACCGTGCTAGATTTAACACCGCTTAGCTTTGAAGCAAAAGCCGCTGTCATTCAGTACTATGAATTTGTTGATACTATGAACCGCGTCAGAAGATAAATACGCAAAAGAACGGAGCCCTATATAAAGGGTTCCGTTCTTTTATAATCATATGTATGCCGGTTTTTACAATCCCTTAGGATTCTGCACCACAAATCTCCATGCATCACGGCACATTTTTTCCAAACCGAATTTTGCCTCCCAGCCCAAAAGTTCCTTCGCCTTTTTGGGGTCTGCATAACACTCGGCAATATCGCCAGGGCGACGGGGCGCAATTTTATAATTCACCTTCACATCATTCACTTCAGAAAAGGCCTTAACCATATCCAGCACGCTGTAGCCATGACCCGTTCCCAAATTGTAAGCATCGACACCCTTGGTTGTCATCACTCGTTCAACAGCCTTAAGGTGCCCCAGTGCCAAATCAACCACATGAATGTAATCCCGAACGCCGGTGCCGTCAGCCGTGGGATAATCATTACCGAACACGCTTAAAATCTCCAGCTTGCCGGCTGCCACCTGGGCAATATAGGGCATCAGGTTGTTGGGAATGCCGTTGGGGTCCTCGCCAATCAAGCCGGATTCATGAGCACCGATGGGATTAAAGTACCGCAACAGAGCAATGCTCCATTCCGGATCCGGCACAGCCAAATCTCTGAGAATGTTTTCAATCATCAGCTTCGTGCTGCCATAGGGATTGGTGGTAGACAGAGGGAAATCCTCCCGAATGGGCACGCTTTTGGGATTTCCATACACCGTAGCAGACGAACTAAACACCAGTTTTTTCACATTATGCTTTGCCATGACTTCACAGAGAAGCAGGGTGCCTGTCAGGTTGTTATGATAGTACCATAACGGCTTCTGAACCGATTCTCCTACAGCCTTTAAACCGGCAAAGTGAATCACCGCTTCAATGTCATTTTCATTAAAAATGGTCTCTAAAGCTTCCTGATCCAGCAAATCAGCCTCATAAAATTTAAAATCACGGCCTGTGATTTGCTTAACACGTTTAATAGCTTCCGGTTTGGAGTTGCAGAAATTATCCAAAACCACAATTTCATAGCCGCCCTGCAGCAGCTCCACACAAGTGTGAGAACCAATAAAGCCGGCGCCGCCAGTAACCAGAATTGACATGCTGTTTCCACTCCTTTTATATTATCTCGCTTCTATTAGTATAGCTGTTTTAAGGAAATCTGTCAAGTATATGTAACCAGAATTTCCCGGGTTGCCGGCTCCCAATGCACCTGACAGCCAAGAGCCTCTGCAACGAACCGAAGAGGCACCAACGTCCGGTCATCCCGAATCATGGGCGGCACCTGCAGCAATGCAAACCGTCCGTCAGCAAAGGCGCCGGGCTGCCCCAGCGTCATGGTCACTGAATGGGTTTCATAGCTGACAAAAATTTTTTGTTCCTCGCTGTGCCAATCCACCTGACCGCCCAGAGCCTCCACCACCTGACGGATGGGAAGCATGGTGCAATCTTCATATAGAATCGGCGGCGTTTCCAGCCGGATTTCCTCGTTGCCGGACCGCATAATGTCATGACCGATGCGCAGAACCAGTGCACGCTCCCCGGGGAGTTCTTCAAAAGAGGTGTCGGTTTCTTCAGGCGTGATAAACCGCCAACCCGCCTCCGGCTCTAAAACAGCGCCAAAACCTTCTGAAACGGCCGCACATTCGGCATAAACCAGTTCCGTAACAAGATTCCCTTCCCCATCAATATAACCATACAATCCTTCTCGTGACACCGGCGCAAAGCCGTCGGAAAAGCCACCGGCAGAATCCCAAACTGCCGGAATCACCAAGGAAAACGTTTCATCCAGATAACCATAGCCCGATTCTGTTTTCACCGGACAAAGGCCCTCAGAAAAGTCACCCAGCCAATCATATGCCTCCGAACACACCTGACCGGCAATGTCTATAAAAACCTGTTTTCCGCCTGCTGTTGACTTCAAATAGCCGCCCTTAAGCGAGGCGGACAAATGCTCCCACACAGGAGCCACTATTTGGGCACCCGAGGAATCAACGACACCATAGCCGCCGGATTTAACCACCGCACTGCCCTCGCTGAAATCAAAGGCCAGCTCATACTCTGCTGGAATCACCAAACTTCCTGTTGTGTCTATGTAACCATACTGCTCCTCTATGCGAACGCAGGCACGGTCATCGTAAAAGGGATAAGCCTCCTGATAAACAGCGGGAATCACCAATTCATTTTCGGGGTTAATATAGCCATAGAGGCCGCCGGTTTTCACCAATGCCAAACCACAGGAAAAATCATTAGCCGCCTCATATTGGCAGGGAATCAGCTGTTCTCCCTCCAAATCAATATAGCCCCATTTCCCTTCGGCATCCCGCACCCAGGCAAGACCCTCTGAAAAATTACCGGAAAGGCTGTAAGAGGGCGGAATAACAATTTGGTTTTCCTCGTTTAGAAAACCATATAAGCCATTTTTCTGCACAAGCCGCCGGTTTTCCGAAAGCTCACCCATATAGTCCCACTCAAAGGGAACCGCCGTTTCCAGATTGTTATCTAAAAGACCCCATTTCAATTCCTGCACGCCACGGGCATAACCACCTTGAAAGGGGTATAGCAAGTCATATCCTTCCTGTGCGGAAACAGGAAAAAACGGCAAAATTGTTAGCACCAGCAAAAGGCACAATGTTTTCATAACGCAACGCTCCAATTAGGTTTTGTTACTTTCATTGTACCTTATTTTTCGACTTTTTTCAACACTTTTTCCATTCTGTTATGAACCAAAATCCTCCATGAGTGCCAGCAGCTCTTGTTTAGTCTCTATTCTAATGCCGGTTGCAAAAAGCTGTCTGTCCTCCGGACGCAGGTCATCCAGCTCAATGGAAAGGTTATGACTGAACCGCATCTGCCCTGTTTCATCCACGGTAAACACGCAAACCCTGCCTGCCTCCTCCACCACAAAATAGGAGGATTCAGGATTGTCTAGGGGTTCTGCCTCGGTTACAAGATTCACCGATGCCGGTTTGTCGGGGGCCGGTGTTTCCTTTGTCTGCAACGGTTGAAGATCCTGCGGGGATTGCTCCGGCACAGCCTCGGTCTCCTGTTGCCAGAGATTCATTTTAACGCCGCCATACCCAATACCCATTCCTATGGCAAACGCACATAAAAATAAAATCAAAAAATATAACCCACGCCGTTTTCTTTTTCTTTGTACCTGATACATAAAAACCCTCCTGCCTCTTTGGTCTGTTTGGTATTACCTTTACCAAATTACCCAATTTTATGCAAGAGGGTTTTTATACCTATTTGTTCATTCGGGGAATTTGCTGCTCCGGATTTCCGAACAACAGCTGTTTGGTCAGTTTTTTCATCATGCCGAAAGGACTCACACGTGCCACTGCCGTTTTGGCAATGATGTCTGTGCCGCCAATGGGTTGACCGTCAATCATAAACTCCACCTCACCCAGCTTGTCGCCTTCATGAATAGGAGCCTCTACATTCTCCGGCATGGTAATGTTTTTTTCAATGCTGTTCATTTTTGCCTTGCTGACCAGCACATGAAAATCATCTGACACGCCAGATTCCACCTGGCTTTCCACACCCTTCACCACACGCACCGGCGTCAACTCCTCAGCCGTCAGCAAGCTGCCGGCAATGGCAAAGTTGGCAAACCCATAGTCCAGCAGCCGGCTGGCATCTGCAAACCGATCCTTTGAGGATTCTGCACCCATGATAACAGCAATCAGATTCATGCCGTCACGAACTGCTGATGCACTCAAACAATATTTTGCCACACTGGTGGAGCCGGTTTTCAATCCGTTTGCACCTTCATAAAACCGAATCAACTTGTTGGTGTTCACCAAACCAAAGGCACCGTCACGCAGACTGTCCATCCAAATGCCCGTAAACTCAAAAATCAAAGAATGCTTCACCAGTTCACGGCTCATCACGGCAATATCATAGGCACTGGTTAAATGTTCAGGGTCATCAAGACCATTGCAGTTTACAAAATGTGTATCCGCCATGCCCAACTCTCCGGCTCTCTGGTTCATCAGTGCCACAAAACCCTCAACGCTGCCGGAAATGTGTTCTCCCAAAGCCACAGCTGCATCATTGCCCGAGGCAACTGCCACCGCTTTCAGCATATCTCTCACGCTCATTTGTTCGCCAGGCTCCAGATACACCTGTGAACCGCCCATAGATGCCGCTGTTTCAGAGCAGGTTACCATGTCCTCCAATGTAATTTGTCCGTTGGCTATGGCTTCCATTGTGAGCAGCATCGTCATAATTTTTGTCACCGATGCAGGAGGACGGCGATCGTGGCTGTTTTTTTCAAACAAAACCTGACCCGTGCCCGCCTCAATTAAGATTGCTGCCGGTGCTGAGATGTTAACCACCGGCTGTGCCTCTCCTTCCTCTGCCAGAACAGGAAAGAAGCAAAGCAGCAGGCAGACCGAAAGACATAATGCCAAAATTCGTTTCATGAGAATTCATCCTTTCCAATTCCATTGTCATTATATCCTATGCAGCTGCTCTCTGCCTTATGACGAACAAAAAGAGACAGTAGCGTGGAGCATCTCTTCTAAATAAACACTCAACACTGCTGTCTCTTTTAAGCTTTCTTATTTCTCCATGTAATTATGCACAATCATCATAGCATCGCCACGACGCAAAGCCATGTTGGGGCGGAAGGTGCCCCCGCCATCACCCACAACCAGTTTAAGACCCCACGCCACAGCAGCAACACCCTGTTCCTGCTCTGCCACGTCGCCAAAGGGACAACGGAAAATGCCAGGAATTTTCACAAACTCACCATAACCCAGCGCTGACAGCAGCCAGCTAATGCCGTCAATGCGTTTCACAACGCTCTTTGGGCTAATCTCCTCTTGCATAAGTATCTGCTGCCGAACCAGATATCGGTATAAGTTTTCCAAGTCAGCCGCATACCGCCCGTTCCAAACAACACGGTCTAAAAGCAACAGAAAGTCTTGCTGTGTAATCGGCTCATCCGGACGCAGGCAGTTGTTTTCATCGGCCTCCAGATAGATTCCGTTTGCCAACAGCCTTTCAATCTTCGCCTTGCCGTAATATCCCTCTAGGTCGGTATACTGCGGCACCTCGCTATCGGCAATGGGATGTAATCTATAGTCCAGCGACTCTAGCGTAACACCGTCTAAAACCGAAAAGCTTTCAAGACCATAAACCAGAACCGTTGTCTGTTCTTCACCATCTGTCACCGACATATATTTTAAAGAAAATTCGCCCTTCTCCATGGCCTTTTCATTGGCCGCAGCCAAAGGCTGCACCTTTGCAATTTCCGGAAATGTTGTTTCTGCCCAATCCAGACTAAAGGAAAGGAGATTGCCGGACACGGCATCATAGGTGAGGCTGGCACCGTTGTTATACACCAAAGTTCCGTTGACAAGGCGCAAAAACGCAAAGCTGTCAGAGCTTTGGGAGAACGTGTGCTTCTCAACCATCTGTGCATATTCCTCAGCATAATATTTCTCTAAAAATGATGTTGCCTTTTGCTTTAAGGTGTCAGCAGAAATCGCCCCCGATTCCGCCTTTTGGCTGTAAGGAACCGCCTCATGTGAATAAAAATCAAGAACCTGACCGCTTTCTGCATGAATTGTCACGGTTTTATAGCAATAAATATCGTCTTCTGCATTGTTATACTGATAGGACAGACCAATGACATATTCCCCCGTCTGCTGGCGGGAAATGCTGTAATTCTCCAGCTGAAAATCTTTGGTAATGCCAAATTCAGGAACCCGCCGAGCAATCCTGTCCGCCTCCTCCTGGGACAGCATTTGTGAAACCTGTTCCACCAAAGCACGTTCTTCTGGAGAAAGCTGAACGCCGCCTGCTGAATCCATCACGGCCTCATTGGTCGCTTTGGCGTTGGAACGATATAGCTCAAGAGCTTTTTCATAGGAAACCGCCTGACCGGTGAAACCATCAATAAAAACCGTCTCATCAAAACGGCTGCGGTAAATCAGTCTGGCAGAGTTCTCATAATTCTCACTAACAATCTGATAAAACAATGCATACCCTAATTGCTCAGAAAAGGCATGCTCAGCCTCTGCAAGGGAAATGGCCTCACCCTCAGGAAAGGTCAGTTCCTCCCATGCTGCCGAATAACCGGTAATCTGCAAGGTGTCACTATTCACACTGCAAGACAAGACATTGCCCGCAACAGGGATGCCTTTATGCATGCGCTGAAACACAACCTGATACTCGCCATAGGAGGGGATTTCGACCTCCAGCACCTCTGTTTCTGCCAGTTTTTCAGGGTCAATGGTGTTTATAAAGGTTTTAGCGGCGGCTATGGCTTCCTCCCCGCTGTATTTTGCAAAAGAAAGACGGGATGTGTCCCTATCCTCATAAAGATGGTATTCCGAAATAATCCCTTCTTCATTCAACGATGCACGAATGGTTCTGTATATGTTTTCGTCCTTTGCCTTCCAATAGAAACTGTAGAGCCTGCCGTGTTCTGTTTCGTTTAAATAATAGTTTTGAAATTCCATCACTGCATCATCAACAGAGAGCTTTTCTTTGGCAACAAGAATCAGCCGTTCTGCTGTCACGCTCTCCGCTGAATCTGCTGATGCTGGCAGAAACATGCCTGCTGCGAGCACCACACAAAGCAATAAACACATTGTTTTTTTCATTTCCATAGCCTCCTTTATATGTAAAATTTTTCTTCCTTATAGCCTTAGACGCAACATTTTGAAATTTGTTCCAGATTTTTTAGCAAAAAGGCTGCAGCTTTTGCTGCAGCCCTTTAAATGATGTAATTTTATTTTGCATACTCAATGGCACGTGTTTCACGAATGACATTGACTTTAATCTGTCCCGGATATTCAAGTTCATTTTCAATCCGTTTCACGATATCTCTGGCAACCATTGTAATGCCATCATCTTTAACGTCATCAGGCTTAACCATGATTCTGATTTCACGACCTGCCTGAATGGCAAAGGAGCGTTCAACACCTTCAAAGGAGTTGGCAATTTCCTCCAGCTTTTCAAGGCGCTTAATGTAAGACTCAATGTTCTCACGACGTGCACCAGGACGTGCCGCAGAAATTGCATCTGCCGCCTGAACAATCACAGCCACCAGCGTGTTAGCCTCCACATCACCATGGTGCGCCATAATAGCATGAACCACGTCTTGACCTTCTTTATATTTCTTAGCCAGGTCGGCACCAATCATAACATGGGAACCTTCCATCTCATGATCGGCAGCTTTGCCCAGGTCATGGAGAAGACCCGCACGCTTAGCAAGGGTAATATCGGCACCCAACTCGCCGGCAATCAAACCGGACAAATGGGAAACCTCAATGGAATGCTTCAACACATTCTGACCGTAACTGGTTCTAAACTTCAGCTTACCAAGAAGACGAACAATTTCAGGATGCAGGCCGTGTGCGCCGGTTTCAAATACAGCGTTTTCACCCTCCTGCTTAATCTCTGTTTCAACCTCTTTCTTAGCCTTTTCATACATTTCCTCAATGCGGGCGGGATGAATTCTGCCGTCAACAATCAGCTTTTCAAGGGACAGACGGGCAATCTCACGACGCACCGGGTCGAACCCTGACAAAATAACCGCCTCGGGCGTATCATCAATAATCAAATCAATGCCGGTCAGTGTCTCAAGCGTGCGGATGTTTCTACCCTCACGGCCGATAATTCTTCCCTTCATTTCATCATTGGGCAGATTCACAACGCTGACTGTTGTTTCAGCCACATGGTCGGCTGCACATTTCTGAATGGCACCGGCAATGATATTCTTAGCGTTTTTCTCCGCATTTTCTTTTGCCTGAGTTTCAATTTCCTTCACCATGAGAGCCGCCTCATGACGAACCTCATTTTCAACACTCTTTAACAGATATTGCTTGGCTTCATCTGCCGAGAGACCGGAAAGCTGTTCTAAAATGTCCAGTTCCTTTTTCTTAACCTCTTCAATCTCACTTCTCAGCTGATCCAGTTCTTTATCTTTCTGAGCGAGCTTTTCCTCTTTACGTTCGATAGACTCTGTTTTTTTATCGAGAGTCTCTTCCTTTTGTTGAATGCGGCGTTCCTGACGGGAGAGTTCACTGCGACGTTCTTTAATTTCCCGGTCAACCTCCTGCCGTTGCTTATGACTTTCTTCTTTTGCTTCTAAGAGCAATTCACGTTTTTTGCTTTCTCCTTCTTTTTTAGCACGCTGTATGATTTCCTTAGCTTCTGCTTCAGCACTTCCAAACTCTGCTTCGGCAATCTTTTTTCTATAGGAAATGCCCATGCGAAACGCAATAACTGCCGCCAGGGCGATCAAAATCAAAGCGATTGCTATGTAGATAATCATCATTGTCGTATCTATCTTCGGTTCCTCCTTTAAATATATTAGTTATATTTACTTGATTATAAGTAAACCTATACCTTATAATTGTACCTTTTTTTTGCCCAACTGTCAATGCTATTTTGGTGATTTTGCGAAAAATTTTAGTTGCAAATTCTTTTTCTTGTTAAAACAGAAGGATATCATTAAAAAAACTTAGTCAATTCATACAGATTTTCTTGAATTATCCTGCAAACTATTGACAGATATTTTGAAAAAAACTATAATAAAATAGTAGGAGGATCGTCTATGAACTGGAAGCTTCCCCGGGATGTTTTGCACATTCTGGAAACACTCAACCAACAGGGATATCCCGCCTATGCGGTGGGAGGCTGTGTCAGGGATTTGTTTCTGAAAAGAGAACCCCAGGACTGGGATATTACCACAGCCGCACCGCCGGAGGTCATTCTTTCCGCCTTTCCCAAAACCATTCCCACCGGTTTAAAGCACGGAACAGTAACAGTGCTTTTAGACGAGGGGCAATACGAGGTGACAACCTTTCGGGTTGACGGTTTATATGAAGACCATCGCAAGCCGGAAACCGTGACCTTCACAAATGACATTTGCGAGGATTTAGCCCGGCGGGACTTTACCATGAACGCCATGGCATTTCACCCCAAAAGCGGTTTGTGTGACCCCTTTGGCGGACGAGCAGACATTGAAAAAAAACTGATTCGCTGCGTGGGCGACCCGCTGGTTCGTTTCGACGAGGATGCCCTGCGCATGTTGCGGGCCGTGCGTTTTTCTGCACAAACAGGCTTTTCTATTGATGAAAACATTCTTACCGCCATAAAGCAGCTGGCTCCCCTTCTTTCCGCTATCAGCGGCGAGCGTATTCGTGATGAGCTGATGAAAATTCTGCTCTCTGACCGGCCGGCACATTTAGAAATTTTACACTCATCAGGTCTTCTGGCAGTTTTTTTGCCGGAATTAGATCGTTGCTTTTCTGTAGGGCAGCATATACGATATCATATTTATGATGTAGGGCACCATATATTAAAAGTTGTAGAGAACGTTCCCAAAAATCCGGTGCTTCGTCTGGCGGCCATGCTGCATGACATCGGCAAGCCGGACATGAAAACCACAGACGAGAACGGCATTGACCATTTCAAGGGACACGAGGCTGTCAGCGCTCAGCTGGCAGAGCCGATTCTCTCCCGTCTGCGGTTTGATAACAAAACCAAAGAACAGGTGTTGACCTTAGTCCGTCACCATGACAGGCGATTTCCCGAAACCAAAAAAAGCGTTCGCCGCACGGTTTCTCTCTTGGGTGATGCATTGTTTGTTCCTTTCGTTGATTTAAAACGTGGCGACACTTTGGGGCAAAATCCAGAACTGTTTGCTGAGCGTCTTGCCCACTGCGACAACATTCTGGCGCTTTATGAAGAAATCAAGGCCGATGGCGATGCACTAACGGTTGCAGACCTTGCCATTGGCGGCAAAGATTTAATCTCTCTTGGCTATGAGGGAAGGGAAATCGGTTTGGCTTTATCACAAGCCCTTGACTTGGTTTTAGACGATCCCACCCAAAACCAAAAGGAATTGCTCCTTAAAAAATTTGCGAAAAACTGATTAAAAAAGAATTTTAGGTGGTATATATACGAAAAACCCTTTAATTGAATAATGAAGAGCCGCAATTTCCAAATTTCTCACTGGCTATGTAGTTTACGTTGCTTGTTAATGTTTTTAACATGAATCATATTATGTGCATTTTTGCATGAGAACATGGAGGGAAATTGAATGAAAGACTATCCGGTAGCAAAACTCAGAAACCTTGTGCTGTTAGGACATGGACGGGCAGGCAAAACCTCACTGGTTGAGGCAATGCTTTTCTGTGCAGGTGCTTCCGAGCGGATGGGCAGCATCGCAGCGGGTAATACCGTCAGCGATTATGACCCCGAGGAAATCAAGCGTCTTTGCTCTATCAGCGCATCCACACTTCCGCTGGAATGGCGTGATGGCAAAATTACTTTGATTGACACACCCGGCTATTTTGATTTTGTAGGCGAGCAAGCCGAAGCTGTTGCTGCGGCAGATTGTGCGCTTTTGGTAGTCAGCGGCAAATCCGGCGTTAGCGTTGGTGCTGAAAAAGCCTGGGCTCTTTGCGAAAAAAAGGGCATTCCCCTCATTATTTTTATAAATAAATTAGACGATGAAAAAGCTGATTATCACAAGGTTCTTGCTGAATTGAAAGAAAAATTTGGCAAGCGCATTGCGCCTTGCTTAGTGCCAATTAAAAAGGGCGAGCAGATTGACGGCTTCGTCAACGTGGTAGACATGACCTCCCGCCGCTGGGAAGGTGATAAACGGATTGATGGTCCTGTGCCTGACGGTATGGATGATGAGATTCAGCCTGTGCGGGATATGATTATGGAGGCTGTGGCCGAAACCGATGACGACCTGATGAACAAATACTTTGAAGGCGAAGAATTTACTACCGAGGAAATTTACGGCGGTTTAAAAAGCGGAACGGGCAAACGTGAAATCATTCCTGTTCTTTGCGGCAGTGCTGTTAAAAACCAAGGAACACAGCTGTTGCTTGATGCAATCATGAAATACATGCCCGGTCCTGATCACTTCACAAAGCTTGCCGAGGATGCCTCCGGCGAGCCTGTTGAGGTTGAGTGCGATCCCGCAGCACCTTTAGCTGCTCAGTGCTTTAAAACTATTGCCGACCCCTTTATCGGACGGCTTTCCTTCGTTCGCGTGTATCGGGGCACCTTAAAGAAGGATGCTTCTGTATATAATGCCAATAAAAAGGCAGAAGAAAAAATCGGCCGCATTTACCTCATGCGGGGTAAAAAGCAAATAGAGGTAGATAAGCTGGTTGCCGGCGAAATCGGTGCTATTCCTAAACTGGCTGTTACCTCAACCAGCGATACGCTGTGTGATAAATCTGCAGCTGTGTTGTTCGAAAACATTGAATTCCCCGAACCCGTGACCAGCATGGCCATTATGCCCAAGGCAAAAGGCGACGAAGAAAAAATTAATGCCGGTCTTCAGAAAATGATGGAAGAAGACAAGACCATTCGCTTAAAGCATGACGCTGAAACCAAAGAGCAGGTGCTCTCCGGTACTGGCGAACAGCATATTGAGGTTGTTGTCAGCAAGCTGAAAGCAAAATATAATGTGGATGTTGGCTTAAAAGAACCCAAAGTTCCCTATCGTGAAACCATCCGCAAATCCGTCAAGGCCGAAGGCAAGCATAAGAAGCAGTCGGGCGGACACGGTCAATATGGTCACGTGTGGATTGAATTTGAGCCCACAGATTCAGATGAACTTGTTTTTGAGGAAAAGGTGTTCGGCGGTGCCGTGCCCAAGAACTTCTTCCCAGCTGTTGAAAAGGGCTTGAAGGAAAGCATGGCCCATGGTGTGCTTGCCGGTTATCCTGTTGTGGGACTAAAGGCCACCCTGTATGACGGTTCCTATCACAGCGTTGATTCCTCAGAAATGGCATTTAAAATGGCTGCAAATCTGGCATATAAGGCCGGTCTTGCACAGGCATCTCCTGTGCTACTTGAGCCAATCGGCACCCTGACGGTGAACATTCCCAATGCCAATATGGGTGACGTGATGGGTGACATTAATAAACGCCGTGGCAGAGTGCTGGGCAGCGACCCGCAGCATGATGGCACTGTTACAATAACCGCCGATGTGCCTATGGCTGAAATGGCGAAATTCTCCACCGACCTGCGCTCTATCACCCAGGGAAGGGGTAGCTTTTCTTTAACCTTCCATGCTTATGAGCAGGCACCGGAGCACATTGCCAAAAAAATTATAGAAGAAAGTGCGAAAGAAAAAGAGTAACATTCTTTTACATAACGCACAAGTATATGACGGGGCGGGCATCTTGCCCGCCCAAACATTTTTATGATTGGAGCTTTCACGTGTTTAAAATTCTAACCACCGAAAAAACCGCCCGCCTGGGCACCTTCACCACCGTACACGGCGAGATTCAAACTCCCGTTTTCATGAATGTTGCCACAGCAGCCGCCATTAAAGGTGCTCTTTCGGCAGAAGATTTGGAAACCATCGGCTGTCAGGTAGCACTTTCCAACACCTACCATCTGCATCTGCGTCCGGGTGATGAAATTGTTCGCACCTTAGGCGGTTTGCACAAATTTATGAACTGGGAAAAGCCCATTCTCACCGATAGCGGCGGCTTTCAGGTTTTTTCTTTGGCCGCGATTAACAAGGTGAAAGAAGAAGGCGTTACTTTTAATTCACACATTGACGGCCGGCGGATTTTTATGGGACCGGAAGAGAGCATGAGCATTCAGTCTAACCTTGGCTCCACCATTGCTATGGCCTTTGACCAGTGCATTAATTCACGGACAGATTACAAAGGCACTCTAGAGAGCACGCAGCGCACCACTCGCTGGTTGATTCGCTGTAAAGAAAAGCTTGATGAGCTGAATCGTGCTGACGGCACAGTGAATCCCCATCAGCTTCTGTTCGGCATCAACCAAGGTGGCATTTGCGATGACATTCGCATTGCCCATATGCAGGAAATCGCAAAGCTGGATTTGCCGGGCTATGCCATCGGCGGTTTGGCTGTGGGTGAAACCCACGAGGAAATGTATCACATTCTTGATGTGGTGCTGCCCCATGCGCCGGAGAACAAACCCCGATATCTCATGGGTGTGGGTACACCGGCGAATATCATTGAAGGTGTGGCACGGGGCATTGATTTCTTTGATTGTGTTCTCCCTGCCCGCAACGCCCGTCATGGTCATTTATTCACCAAAAACGGCGTGATTAACATCATGAACAAAAAATATGAAACCGATTCATTGCCCATTGACCCTGAATGCAACTGTCCCGCCTGTCAAAACCACAGCCGGGCCTATGTGCGCCACCTGTTAAAAGCCGGCGAAATGCTGGGCATGCGCCTGGGGGTTATGCATAATTTATATTTCTATAACAACCTGATGAAAGAGATTAGAGAAAGTCTTGCCGAAGGCCGGTTTGAGGCTTATCGCGCCGAGAACGTTGCGCGTCTGGCAAGACGAATTTAAGGCGGTGATGAAATGGCAAGCACCAGTTGTGAAACCTGTGCCAATTATCAATATGACGAAATTTGTGACTGTTATTTCTGCACTGTCAACTTAGACGAAGATGAAATGCTGCGATTTTTAACCGGTAGCTCTTCCGACTGTGCATACTGGCGAAACGGCGATGATTATGCCGTTGTGAGAAAGCAAAACTAAGGAGGAAATGAACCAATGAAAAAGAAAACGAAATGGATTTCCGGCGCCCTGGTGTTGCTTTCCGTGTTGGCTGCTCTCTCCCGAAAAAAGGGCAAAAAAAGAAAGGAAAGCCTCTATCGGCTAACCTTTGACTTGCGAAATAAAGACACCGGCACCCAGATTCTTTCTGCCCCCAAAGCCTCCGGACAAATTGCTGAGCTTTTCTGCCGGGCAGGTTGTCCGTTTTTAGAGGCCTCAGGTATTGCAGAAGAGGGCAGCACCCACGTCACCCTCGTTTTCTTTTTAATCATGCTGAAAGAAGAGCAGGTTGCAGCCTTAACCGAACAAATTAAACAGGAGCTGAATCTGGCCGACGCTACTTATGAAAAAACCGAGCAAAGCTCCAGGGAGCTGTAACTGTTCAGAAATGATGTAATACCATTGCTAACAGAACCTTTTGGCATTATATTGGCTGCATAATATCTCTCCTTAATCATCAACACCCTATAACTCAATTTTCTGTGGATTAAATTTTTTGCTGAAATCTCAAAAAGATTTTAAGGCTGATATGTAAATATTTACGAAAAGTTGATTGTGTCGACTAAAAGCATTAGAAATGATAATATAATCTACAAGAAAGCACTATAAAAAGCCTCCCTTGTGTAAAGGGAGGTGGGTTGCGGAGCAACTCGGAGGGATTGTTATGGACTATAAACACAACAAAGAAATTGTACCACTTGCAAAAATATTGAGAAAGAATATGACAAAAGAAGAAAAACACCTTTGGTATGATTACCTAAAAGAATACCCTATCAGGTTTATAAGGCAGAAAGTTATAGGAAAATATATTGTTGATTTTTACTGTGCCAAAGCAAAGCTTGTTATTGAATTAGACGGCTCACAGCATTATGAAGATAAAGGAATAGAAAAAGATGCTTTGAGAACTGAGTTTTTAGAACAATATGGATTAAAAGTTATAAGAATACCAAATCTTGATATAAACAAAAACTTTGAGGGAGTATGTTTGTTTATTGATAATGAAGTTAAACAATCCCTCAGTCAACTCCGTTGACAGCTCCCTTTACACAAGGGAGCCTTTTTTATAAGTGTCATTTATAAGTGTTGTCTTTTACCGGAATATTTTCCGACACCTATTTTTTTATTGATTTTACTCCCTAAAAAACATAGTTTTTCAGAAAAATTAATAAGCATAAGGGGCGTAAATGGTCTAAAGTGTCGGTTTTTTCCTTCTTCGGGGATATCCACCAGAAGGAGATTGCCACAACAGGGCACTTTGCTGAAAATGTCGAAAAGGGCTTGTCAAATCATACCAACTACGATATACTATGTATGCTACACAAATGCATAAAACTAATTATCCACAGGGAAAATAACCTTTGTAAAAAGGTGTTTTCTCTCTTACTCGTACCTGTGGATAGGTTGAGCATTGTGTAGCAACAATCGAGGGACTGCACTTTTTTGGTGTGTTCCAAAGATTGGGGCACACTTTTTTTATGAAAATATTATAAACAAGGGAGCGTATAAAACGATGAAAGAAACTTGGACAAGGATTATAAGTATAATATTAATAGTAGTGTTT
>JAZSAS010000027.1:0-3309 GCA_045602005.1 Clostridia bacterium | reverse complement strand
TCCTTAATGAATATGAAAACAGTTATCACTCTGGGGTCGATTATCATTGCGTTTTCTGTTTCGGCAATCATTGGCATTGCCTTTGGCTATTTTCCCGCAAAAAAGGCCGCCAAACTGAACCCTATTGATGCCCTTCGGCATGATTAACGGCTGATGAGAGGTCCATATATGAAAGGAATGTTATACATGAAAAGAAACGGAATTAGAATATTAACCCTTGCCCTTTGCATGGTGATGCTCTCCGGCATCAATGCCTTTGCTGTGGCCTCAAGTGAGGCGGAAATCGCCACTCTCTTGGGTAGGCTTTCCATAATAAACGGCTATCCCGACGGCGAACTGCGGCTAGAACAGCCTGTGACACGGGCAGAATTTTCGAAAATTTCTATTTCTGCCTCCCCTTATAAAAATCAGGTGGCATCCGCTTTGGCTGTGTCCCCCTTCTCCGATGTAACCTACAAGCACTGGGCGGCACCCTATGTTAAACTGGCCGTGTCAAACGGTTTGGTGACCGGCTATCCCGATTCCACTTTCCGCCCGAGTCAAACGGTTCTGCTGGAAGAGGCCGCCACAATTTTTCTGCGTCTGTTAGGCTATACAGATGATGACTTCGGCTATTCCTGGCCTTATGGTCAGGTTGGCCTGGCTCAGAACATTGGATTGTTAGATAACGTGACCGCCGCTACCGGAACAGCCCTGTCAAGGCGTGACGTTATGCTGCTTACCTATAACCTTTTGACCTGCTCACCCAAAGGCAGCACAACAGACTATCTGGAAAGCATTCAATATAAGTTGGTGGAGGACATGATTGTAATTGCCACCAACACAGAGGACAGCTCCGTGAACCCCGGCAGAGTGGCTACTTCCTCCGGCACCTATAAAATTGATGACAGCTTTAACCACAGTCACGTTGGAATGCGTGGGGATGCCGTTTTGAAGAATGGCGACACCCTGGTTTGCTTTATTCCCTACAATCAATCTGCAGAGAATCATGTGGTGTATTCCAAGCTGGATAACGTGGTTGTCACCTATAAAAATGGTTCAATGAGTCAGCTTGATTTAAGTGACAGCACCACGGCTTATGCAGGCACAAAGGCAACCACCTTTGGTGCCGCTAAGGCAGATTTGGAAATGGGCGATTTAATTTCTGTTAAACGTGACGATAGCGGCAATGTGGAATATGTCACCATTTCCAGCGGCAACATGACCGGACCGGTCACTGTGCGAAATGCCGCCTGGCTTCAGGAGCTTTCTGTGGGTGATGACATCACCGTTATGCGTGATGGCGTGCGTTGCAATGCAGATGACATTAAAACCTATGACATTGTTTACTATTCACCGGATTTGAATATGGTTTTAGCTTACAGCAAGAAGGTAACAGGCATTTATGAATCTGCTTCTCCCAACAAGGACCAGCTGACACAGGTCACCATCTCAGGTGCTACTTACAAAGTGGAATCTGTTGAGGCTTTTAACGCACTTTCCTCAAGCGGCAAGTTCAATTACGGTGACACCGTCACCGTGCTTTTAGGCAAGGATGGTGATATTGCCGGTGTGGCGGCCCCTTCTGCCACCGAAAGCTCTGTGGTTGGCTATTTTCAATCTGCCGGTGTGAAAAACTACAAAAACCAGGCCGGCGATACCTATTCCAACTTCTATATCACTGTGATTGGAACAGACGGCAATGCCTATGAATATGCCGCCAAGCGTGATTACAGCGACAGCACTGTTTTAAATCAAGTGGCCCGGATTACCTTTGATGACGGCGTGGCAACGGTGGGCATGCAAAAAGCCATGACTCTCTCCGGCACCGTAGATGTCGCCGCCAAAACGATTGGCAGCTATCGCTTTGCCGATTCTGTCAACATTTTAGACATTGTGCCGGATGATGGCAGCGGCAAAGGTGCCTATGCCACTGTGTTTCTTCAACGGTTGGACCAGATTTATTTAAACAGCAGCAATGTGATTTACTATGGCCTAAATGATGATGGTGAAATTGATGAATTAATTCTAAACGATGCCACCGGCGAATGCTATCAATACGGCATTATGACCAAAGCAGAGCATTCTACCGGCAACATGAACATCAGCGGAAGCTATACCTATGACATTGCCGGCCAGGTGGGTTCCACCTCTACAAACGGTTCTGCCTACAATGTAGGCACCGGCCAAGCCGTGATGATTCTCTCCTCCGGTGGCAGAGTGCAGACCATTAAAGCTCTTTCAAAGCTCTCCGGTATGGTTTCTCAGGTAACCGGCGGCGAACTGATTACCCAAAACGGCACAAGATATCAGTTGTCTGATAAAGTGGTGATATACAAAAAAACGTCTTACGACTACACGGTTCTTCCCATATCGGCACTGGACACTGATATCTATCGCATGTCTGCCTACTATGACCGTTCCATGGAACGTGGTGGCAGAATTAGAGTGATAATTGCAGAAGAAAGATAAATAAAAGCACAAAAGGGATTGCAGCAAAATTTGCTGCAGTCCCTTTATGATTATTTGAAACAAATTTTAACGCTGTTCCATCTGTCCCACATTATGCCCATGTGCAGTCAGCCACTGCAGGGTTTCTGTAAAGTAATCATTATACTGGAACCAGATTGTTGCCTCGATGTCATTTGTGCCATTTTGCTGCATAACGCCCACTTCCATGGAATAGATATTGCGTCGTCTGGTTACTTCTTTTTGAACGGTTATACCGCTACTGACATCATAATAACTTTCCGGACTGCTTGTTGCCTCATAATCAATAAAACGGTCGCTAATTTGTTCATAGGTCAAACGCTCCAGGTCTGCCTGAATGCAAGCAACCAGTTCTGCCTTTTCTGCACCGGTAATCATGCCCGTTTCACCATTTGTCATTAAATTCAGATATTGAATTCGCTCAGGGTGCTTTCTGAAGTTTGGAAACATGCTGTCTTTGCCTCCCTTGGTATTCAAAATTTCATACAATGATTCACCTTGGCAATAATACCGGCGGACGAACACCCTGCCACCTTTAAGTTGATATGCCACATAAACGGATTGTTTCCCTGCCAGTTCTTCACCTGAAAGCACCCCTGCCTCAATCAATGAGCCATGGAATTTACGCACCATTTCAATTTCTGCCGGGTCACTGAGAACTGCCACGCCATTGGTGCTATAGTGAGTGCCTCCCTCTCCTGTCCAATTATAGGGATAATAATCTCCCACCAGAGTCTGGCTGATGCTGTCTGCACGGGGAACGCCGGTTCCAAAACCGAAAATGTTGCTGTCTATTGCAAAAAACAACAGTAGGGCTACTACAACAAATGCAATATAACC
>JAZSAS010000026.1:0-11152 GCA_045602005.1 Clostridia bacterium | reverse complement strand
TTTTATTATATAATTCAATAATTTGTCAATCACATTATTGATTAGCGGAGATTTTTGTAAATAATTAAATTCATTGAGCGCTTCTAAATAGTTTGTTTATGTAAGTGGAAGCATACATTCACCGTATGTATGATTTGCTTTTATCTGTGTTTCATGTTCTAAAAACAATGAAAAAAGCAACAATTAAAAATGATGAATACAATAATATCAATAATAGAATGGAAATTATTGATTCCATTATAAGAAATAATCCAAGATTATGAAGCCACATTAAACTATGTGGGTCTAGATTATAATTTTTAATCATGACCACCAGTAAATATAGTGATGCCAAACAGAGATGATTCTTTCAATAGAATCATCTCTGTTTTAAGTTATCCCGTCTATCTCAAACCCTCTCTACATCTGGCTTTCCAAGTGTTGCCAGTGTTTCAACATCCCATTGAAGCACCTTGTGACCCAAAGCCTCTGCACTTTGAATAACGGTATTGTTATATTCACCGTAGGGTCCCCGAAACAGGGCGGAACGTTTGCCGGTAATTGCTTCAATTTTATCAGCACATTTCGTGATTTCCTCTTTAATTTTTTCCTCTGAAAGCTGGTTAATGTGGGGATGGGTATCAGAATGATTCATAATTTCATGGCCGTGGCTGGAAAATTTTCTCACCGATTCGGGATATTTTTCCACCCAACTACCCACCATAAAAAAGGTGGCTTTCACCCCATAGCGGTCTAAAATTTCGATGAGCTGGTCTGTGTCGGCATCGTCCCAGGCGGCATCAAAGGTGAGGGTGCAAATCTTTTCCTCTCCTCTGTCTACGTTGTAGATGGGAATCAGCCGGTCTGCCGAGCCATCTTCATTGAACACCGTGGCAGTTTTTCCGGCACCAAAACAAATCATAAAAATGGCAATGCCAAGGAGCACGCCATAAGAAAGCAGTATTTTTTTGTGAATCAGAAATATTTTCATAGCAATCGCCGTCCTTTTAGAATTTTATTATATGTATATGACATGAAGAGTGTTATTTATAACCGCCATCAAAAGACAACGCCATCGTCAGAACATCTTGCCACCATAATTTGATAAGAGTAACAATGGGGCAGTGTTTGTAAGCACAACAGCACAAAGGGTCATCTTTTGTGCCCGAATTGTGTCAATGTGATAATGAAATGCTCTTGCCCTTGACAACGTTTGGGACATATGATAAAATAATTTTATCTATCAGTTGATTTTCGTGTGAATTTTCTACTAATATTGTATCAAATAAATTTAAGAACGGAGATTGTAATATGGGCTATGTTATTGTAACAGATTCAGCGGCTAATCTGCCGGAGGAGCTTTACGAAAAATTTGGTATCACGGTTGTTTCTCTTTCTTTTCATGTAGACGGCAAGGAATATAAAAGCTATGTTAAAGGCCAAAAGACAGATTTGAAACAGTTTTACAGCATGATGCGCAACAAAGAAATGATTACCACAAGTCTAATTGGTCCCGATGAATTTAGCACGGCCTTTTCTGAGATTTTAGAATCGGGACAAGATGTGTTATACATTGGCTTTGATTCTGCTCTTAGCGGTACTTATCAGTCTGCCACCATTGCTGCCAGCGATTTGGCAGAGCGTTATCCTGAACGCAAGATTTTGCTGGTAGACACCCTTTGTGCATCCATTGGCGAGGGACTGTTGGTTTATTATGCCGGCCGGTTGCGTGAAGAGGGAAAAACCATTGAAGAGGTTTATGACTGGTTGATGGCAAACCGTTTAAACACCTGTCATTGGTTCACCTGTGATGATTTGTTTTTCTTAAAACGTGGCGGACGTGTTTCTGCTGCAACCGCCGTTGTGGGCTCTCTGCTGCAGGTGAAACCGGTTATGCACGTGAGTGATGCCGGCAAACTGGAGGTTGTATCTAAAGCACGTGGCAGAAAACAGGCTTTACATGCATTGGTTTCGGAAATGGAAAAAACCATTAAAGACCCCCAGAAACAGTTGGTTTGCATAGGGCACGGCGACTGCGAGGAAGATGCACAGTATGTGATGAAGCAGATTCAGGAAAAATTCAATCCCAAAGAAACCATGATTCATTATCTTGATCCTGTTATCGGGGCACATGCCGGTCCGGGAACACTGGCAGTGTTCTTTATGGGAACAGCCAGAAAATAGGTGCTTTGCAAAGCAGCATTGAAAAATGCTGAAAGCTTTGTAAGGCTTATGAATCGTCGAATTTTTACAGTTGACATCTTGTTCCTTTTGTCTTATATCTCAAACGACGTTCTTGTATATTCGTTATAATCCGGATTTTAAACCCTGCACAATTAACACACGTGTTAAAACGTTTTGGTTTTAGCACGGCATAGAACGTGAGTAAATAATTTAAAAGTGGAGGTTCAATCATGGACTGCAGAAGGGTTAGAAACAGGTATATTTTTATATTTGATATGCTCATGTGTATGTTTTCTTATATTGCGGCTATTTCATTTGTATTTCCTGTTTCAGCATTAGGTGCATATTTTTCAACTGGATTCCCTTTAATTTTGCTGACAACAGTGACGTATGGAGTTGTTTTATGGGCATTTAGATTATATTATATTGACTGGATATATACAGGGGCTAAAGAATATATCATTTTGCTTTCTTCATGCATCTGTGCAGGGGCAATCAGCATTATTTTAGGTCTGTTTGTTTCAAACAATATTATTTTTCCTAAACTGAATATTGCGGCCAATTTTTGTTGCATGGCAATGATTTGCGGAATTAGATTTATGATTCGTCTTGTCTACAGAGCAATGGGCGTTAATAATGCGCACAGGGGCAAACGAACACTGATTATTGGTGCAGGCAGACTTGCCGTAATGCTTTTAAGAGAATTGTCTGATAATAATGATATCTCTTATAATGTCGTCGGCTTAATAGACGATCATTCTAAAAAACAAAAATTAAGCATTTATGGTTCTAAAGTGCTGGGCACAAGAAAAGATATATGCCGCATCTGCAAAGAGAAAAATATCGAGCAGATTGTATTTGCTATTTATAAAATATCTGCCAAAGACAAACGGGAAATTTTAGATATTTGCAGCATGACGGGACTCAAAGTTAAAATTTTACCCGGTGTTGAGTCAATATTAAAAGGCAGGGTGTCTCTTGGTGCTGTTCGTGAAATAGAAATAGAAGATTTGCTGGAAAGAGACCCTATCAAGCTTGATAATAAACTGATTAAGGAAGAAATCTTTGGAAAAACTGTCATGGTTACAGGTGGCGGCGGTTCTATTGGTTCTGAGCTTTGCAGACAGATTATTAAATTTAAGCCGGAGTGCCTTGTTATTCTTGACATATACGAAAATACAACATATGAGCTGCAAAACGAACTTGAAGAACATTACCCCAATCAAAAGATAGACGTTTTAATTGCTTCCGTCAGGGACAAGCAAAGGCTTGAATTTATTTTTGAAAAATATAAACCTGACATTGTGTTTCACGCAGCGGCGCACAAGCATGTGCCATTAATGGAATTCTCCCCTTGCGAGGCGATTAAAAACAATGTTTTTGGCACATATAACACGGCTTGCTGTGCAGCAGAGCATGGCGTGAAACGTTTTGTGCTCATTTCCACAGATAAAGCGGTTAACCCCACAAACATCATGGGTGCAAGCAAGAGATTGTGCGAAATGATTGTGCAAACGATGCAAAAACTTGGAAAAACAGAATTTGTTGCGGTTCGGTTTGGTAATGTGCTTGGGTCTAACGGTTCGGTGATTCCCAGGTTCACAAAACAGATTGCAGCCGGCGGACCTGTAACGGTTACCCATCCTGAAATAACCCGCTTTTTCATGACAATTCCCGAGGCGGCACAGCTTGTGCTCCAAGCGGCTGCATATGCAAAGGGTGGCGAAATTTTTGTGCTTGATATGGGTGAGCCGGTTAAAATATACGATTTAGCAAAGAAGATGATTCGCTTATCTGGTTTTAAGCATGACGAAATCGAAATTAAGATCACGGGCCTGAGAGCCGGAGAAAAGCTTTATGAAGAGCTTTTGATGAATGAAGAGGGTTTAACAACAACGGCTCACAGTAAAATTTTTGTAGGTAAGTCTATTGATATGAACATGAATGAGCTTACTGAAAAATTAGAGAAATTAAAAACAGTACTTCTTGAGGACGAGGAGAGCATTAAAAAAATTATGGCAGAAGTTGTGCCAACCTACAAAAGCCCTGAGGAATTCAATGCCGTTGCCGTAAATGAAAAACAACAGAAGAGACAAAAGGAGAAGACGGCAACAAAAATAGAGGAAGGTTTATCTATTAATAATTAAAAAAGGTACGAGACAAAAGCAGAGAAAAATGAGGGTGCGGCAAAGTCGCTGCACCCTCATTGCATATTTAATCATATAATAATTTTTTTATTTCCTCAGAATCCACATTATTTTGATCATACCACTCAAAGCCGGTGTCGATTTCTTTTTCCACCGTTTCTCCTCTGTAGGCACGATAGGCAGCTTCAACGGCTTTATAGCCAATTTGGAACGGATTTTGCGTTACGGCTCCCAGCATGTTGCCCTCTCTAATGGAATCCACCTGTTTTTTACCGGAATCAAAACCAACTACCTGAATTTTTCCAACCTTGTTTAGTTCCTCAACAGCCAGCATCACACCAATGGCAGACCCCTCATTAGCACCATAAATGGCTTTTAAATTCGGGTGTGCTGTGATGATGGCCTTAGCGGCATCGGCTGATTTTGTGTGGTCGCCTTCGCCATACTGAATATCCACAATGGTAATATCGGGATAGGCCTTTTCAATTCGGTTTTTAAAGCCGTCACGGCGTTGCTGTCCGGTGGTGCTGGTTTGGTCGTGCACCACCATGCCGATTTCTCCCTTGCCGCCAATGGCCTCTGCCAGTTTATCGGCAGCCAGTGCGGCGGCGGCTGTGTTATCTGTGGCGGCAGTGGCGATCACAATATCGCTATCAACGCCGGAGTCAAAACCCACAACAGGAATTTTCCGTTCCTGTGCCTTTTCTAAAGAACTAAGAACAGCACGGGAATCCAGTGCGGCAATGCAAATGGCAACCGGATTTTTGGCCAGAGCCGCGTCCAGCATTTCAACCTGCTTGTCAACTTGTGCTTCTGTGTCGGTTCCTTCATAAGTGATGCGCACCCCTAAATCCTTGGCAGCCTGTTCAGCACCGGATTTCACTGTTTGCCAGAATTTGTGCTGAAAGCCTTTGCCAATAACAGCAATGTAGGGTTTATCGTTGTTTGTCACATCACCGCTGTTGTCCTTGTCAGCAGCGCAACCGCAACAGGCGGCAACGCAAAGGACAAGAGACAGTAAAATTGCAAGATGTTTTCGTTTCATGTTTTTATTCCTTTCTATTGTTTCTGGCGCCGTCTTCTATAAATGTCAATAAAGACGGCAAGAATCACAACAATGCCGATGACCACGGTCTGCCATTCCTGCTTGACTCCCATAATTCGCAGACCATTAGTTAATACACTCATAATAAAGGCGCCGATAATGGTACCGGAAATCGTTCCCTGACCACCGGAGAGAGATGTTCCTCCAATCACAACAGCGGCAATGGCTTCCAGCTCATAGCCCTGTCCCAGAGCCGGTTGTGCTGAACCCAAACGGGAGGATATGATAACGCCGGCGATGCCGCAAAAAAGGCCGGAAAGCACATGAATGGCTGTGAGCCAACCGGCAACGTTCACGCCGGAGAGCCGTGTTGCTTCTGCGTTGGAGCCAATGGCATAGTTATATCGCCCTAAAATGGTCCGGTTTAAAATGATGCTGGCCACAATCGCCATAATAAACAAAATTAAAACACCATTCTGCAGATTCAAGCCGGGAATCAGTCGACCGGCAAGAGAACCCACAGCAATTTCCTTATATGCTGAAGGGAAATAGATGGGAGAGGAACCGGAGACCACTAAGGATAACCCCTCGGTTATCATCATCACACCCAAGGTGGCAATAAAAGAGGGAATTTTAAGAAATGCCACCAAAAATCCGGTGAACAGACCAATCAAACCACCGGTTAGAATAGAAATAATCACACCCAGCCACAAAGGAGCTCCCAGATTTACAACAAAAACACCGGAAACCACGGCGGAAAAGGTCATCACCGTGCCAATTGACAGGTCAATGCCGCCGGTGATAATGACAAAGGTAACGCCCAGAGCCAAGAGACCGTTGACACAGGTGGCTAGCAAAATGGAGTTGATGTTATCCGGTATAAAAAAATTAGGGGAGGCACAGGAGAAAAAGACAACCAACACAATCAGCGTGGCAAAGGCCAGCAGCTTTTGCAGTGCCAGGCCGGAAAAAAACTGGATTCTTTTTTTCTTATTGGGTGTTATCGTTTGGTTATCGCTCAACGTTCATCTCTCCTGTTTCATTATTTTCTTCACGCATGGTGGCATATTTCATAATGGTTTCCTGGTCGGCATTTCCTATGTCAAGAATTTTTGTAATCCGTCCCTCGCACATAACGGCGATGCGGTCGCTCATTCGTAGAATTTCCGGCAGTTCTGAGCTAATCATGATAATGGCCTTGCCGCTTTCCGCCAAATCAGATAAGAGCTTGTAAATTTCACTTTTTGCACCAATATCAATCCCTCTGGTGGGTTCGTCAAAAATTAAAATATCACAGTTTCGCACCAACCACTTGGCAATGATAACCTTTTGTTGGTTGCCACCCGACAGATTCTTCACATCCTGACGGATGGAGGGGGTTTTGGTTTTAAGCCTAGACACATAATCCTTGGCAATTCGGGCAGTTTCTTTAAAATTGATAAAACCAATACGGCTAAAGCGGGGCAGGGCGGCAAGGGTGGTATTATCCTCAACAGACATGCCAAGGGCAAGACCAAACTGCTTCCTATCCTCTGACAGATAGCCAATGCTGTGGCGAACGGCATCTTGCGGGGAGCGAATACGAACCGGTTTTCCGCCAATGATGATGTCGCCGCCCTGAATCGGGTCGGCACCGAACACCGCCCGTGCCACCTCTGTCCGTCCGGCACCCATCAGCCCTGCAAAGCCTAAAATTTCCCCTCGTTTCACATTAAAGCTGATGTTTTTTAGTGTGGGGGTGTTTAAGTTGTGCACAGATAAAAGGATTTCACCACCGCCAGAAGCCTCTGTTTTGGGTGGCTCAAAAATGGTTCGCCCAACCATCATCTGAATGATAGACTCAGTGCTTGTCTCCTTGGTATCAACAGTTTTAATGTAAGCCCCGTCACGCATAACCGAAATGCGGTCACAAATCTGCATGAGCTCATCCATGCGGTGGGAAATATATATAATGCCCACGCCTTGAGTTTTTAAGGAGTTTATGATTTTAAACAACTCTTCAATTTCCTTGTCGGTCAGGGCCGCCGTGGGTTCATCCATAATCAAAACCTTTGAATCAAAGGACAAAGCTTTAGCAATTTCCACCATCTGCTGCTTGGCAACAGTAATATCACCCACCCGTGTGCGAGGGTCTAAATCGAGGCCCAGCTTTTCAAAAAGCTGCTTCGCATCCCGGTTTAGTTTTCTGTCATCGGTAAAAACCCCGCCACGTTTGGGTTCTCTGCCAATAAAAATATTTTGTGCAGCAGTCAGGTGGGGCATTAGGTTCAGTTCCTGATGAATCATGGAAATTCCCTTGTCTTGCGTTTGGCGTGGCGTGGCATGGGTCAGTTCCTCGTTCATGAAAACAATGGTGCCGCTGTCTTTTTTATGCACGCCGGTGAGCACCTTCATTAAAGTGGATTTCCCGGCGCCGTTCTCCCCCACCAGGGCATGAACCTCGCCGGCACAAAGTTCAAATTGGCAATCCTTTAAGGCATGAACACCGGGAAAACGCTTGTGAATGCCTGACATGGTTAAAATAGTTTCCCCCATGCTTTCACCTCTTTCTTTTAAGAACTCTCATGCCTATCATGCCTTACTTTTCATAAAATCATGCATATTTGAAAAAATTATTGCACAATGAATGAAAAAATGATAAAATATTATAATTAGGAGTATTTTGTGCATAAACAGCCTTTTTTTCTCCCATACTGGAAAAAAAGAAGGGAGAAAAGAGATGGAGAAAGAAAAAGGTTCTCTGGTTCAGGAAGCAGAAAACAGTCAGGAAAACGAAAACAGCAGTGATAGTGGCAACGAAAGCAGCGCCGACTCTAATGCACAGAATATTAAGGATTTCGGCATGACAGATGTGAAAAATCCCCGTGGCAATATTCATTGTTTGACCATTGCCGGTCAGGTAGAGGGCCACATGCTGCTGCCTTCTCAGAATAAATCAACCAAATATGAGCACGTGATTCCTCTTTTGGTTTCTGTTGAGCAAGATGAGCGTGTTGATGGACTTTTGGTGATTTTAAACACCATTGGCGGTGATGTGGAGGCCGGTCTTGCCATTGCTGAAATGATTGCCAGCATGCAAAAACCCACCGTGTCTTTGGTGCTTGGGGGCGGTCATAGCATCGGCGTGCCTCTGGCAGTGTCTTCACGGTATTCTTTTATTGTACCCTCGGCTGCCATGACCATTCATCCCATCCGCATGAACGGAACGGTGATTGGTGTGCCTCAGACTTATGAATATTTCAACAAAATGCAGGAACGAGTGGTTAATTTTGTGGTGAAAAACTCAAACATTCAAAAAGAGGTTTTCACAGAGATGATGATGAAAACAGGCGAAATTGCCAATGATGTGGGTTGCATTATTTTAGGAGACGAGGCAGTTGAGCTTGGCTTGATTGATGAAGTGGGCGGCATCAGCGAAGCGCTGGAGTGCCTATACACGATGATTGAAGAAAACAAAAAGGAAAAGGAACAATAAAATTAATGGAACGGGCACAGCGCCCGCATCCTTAGGGAAAGAGTGATACATATGAGCAAACTGGAAATTGGCATTTTGGGCAGACAGGAGCTGATGGTTGATGAATCTGTCAGCGCAAGGCGAGCTGCCAGCGGTGAAATGGATGTGTTCGGCACGCCCTTTGTTATTGCCTTAATGGAAAAAACAGCCGACATCAGCGTTCGCCCCTATCTGGAGGCGGGTTGTGCCACGGTGGGTACAAAAGTTGACATGAACCACACAGCAGCAACGCCTCTGGGCATGAAGGCCTATGCTGAGTCAGAGCTTTTGGAGATTGACGGACGGCGGCTTGTGTTTCGGGTAGCTGTTTATGATGAAGTGGGTCAGGTGGCAGACGGTATGCACGAGCGCTTCATTATCTACAAGGAAAAATTCATGCAGAAAGTTAACAAGCGGGGAAAGGAGTAATCCAATGAAGAGCGATATTGAGATTGCGCAGGCAAAAAAACCATTACATATTAAAGAAATTGCTGCCAAGCTTGATATTCCGGAGAGCGAGCTGGTTTATTATGGTCACGATAAGGCTAAGATTTCTGATGAATTGCTCCGTCGTGTTGAAAACAATCCATCAGGCAAGCTGGTGCTTGTAACGGCCATCAACCCCACTCCGGCGGGTGAAGGCAAAACCACCACCACAGTAGGTTTGGGTCAGGCAATGGGCAAGCTTGGGAAACGGGCTGTCATTGCTCTGCGTGAGCCATCATTAGGTCCGGTCATGGGTGTTAAGGGCGGTGCTGCCGGCGGCGGTTATGCACAGGTGATTCCCATGGAGGATATCAATTTGCATTTCACCGGCGACCTTCACGCTATCACAGCGGCAAACAATTTGCTTTGTGCCATGATTGATAACCACATCATGCGGGGCAACGCACTTGGCATTGACCCCACCAGAGTTGTGTTCAAACGTGTTTTAGACATGAACGACCGTGCTCTGCGAAAGGTTGTCGTGGGTTTAGGCGGTAAACTTAACGGCATTCCCCGTGAAGACGGTTTCACCATTACGGTGGCTTCTGAGGTCATGGCGATTTTGTGTCTTGCTGAAAACATTCGTGATTTAAAATCTCGGCTTGCCCGCATTGTGGTGGGATACACCTATGAGGGCGACGAAGTTAAGGCAGGGGATATCGGTGCCGAAGGGGCTATGACGGCTCTTTTGAAAGACGCTCTAAAGCCTAATCTGGTGCAGACTCTGGAGGAAACTCCCTGCTTGATGCATGGCGGTCCCTTTGCAAATATTGCTCATGGCTGCAACAGCGTTTTGGCAACGAAAACTGCGCTGAAACTGGCCGATTATGTGATTACCGAGGCAGGCTTCGGTGCTGATTTAGGCGCTGAAAAATTCTTTGACATCAAGTGCCGCACGGCGGGACTTAAACCGGCGGCCGTTGTGCTGGTGGCCACGGTTCGTGCACTGAAATATAACGGAGGTGTTCCGAAGGCGGAGCTGTCTCAGGAAAACACAGAGGCACTTTCTAAGGGTCTTTGCAATTTAGAGAAGCACATTGATAATTTAAAACAGTTTGGCGTTGGTGTTATGGTTGCCATTAACCGATTTGGGTCAGACAGTGACGCAGAACTGCAAATGATTCGTGATTGCTGTGAAAAGAAAGGGGCGGATTTTGCCCTTTCCGAGGTGTTTGCCAAGGGCGGTGAAGGTGGCATTACCCTTGCCCAAAAGCTGTTACAGTTATTGGAGAAACCCTCTGAGTTCCGTCCGCTCTATGAAAGCAACCTTTCACTAAAAGAAAAAATTAACACCATTGTGACAAAAATTTATGGCGGCAGCGGTGTGAGTTATTCACCCGAGGCAGAAAAAGAACTTTGCAGGCTGGAGGAAAATGGTTACGGCGGTTTGCCGGTGTGTATGGCGAAAACTCAGTATTCCCTGTCAGACAACGCAAAATTGCTGGGCCGTCCTGCGGGCTTTACTCTTCAGGTTCGGGAGGTGCGGCTCTATGCCGGTGCCGGCTTTGTAACGGTGTATTGCGGCGATGTTATGACCATGCCCGGCTTGCCTGCCCATCCGGCAGCTATGGACATTTCCGTTGATGATGATGGTGTTATCAGCGGTCTGTTTTAAAGGAGAGAACTTCATGGAGGACAGAACCTGTATCAACCTTATGCTCACTGCGGGTCAAATGATGTTGGAATCCGGTGCGGAGACCTATCGGGCAGAAGATGCGGCCCTGTATATGTTTCGCAGTATCGGCAAGGGAGATATTCATATTTTTGCAGTGCCCACGATGATACTGATAGAAATGACTGACGAGACGGGGCATTCTG
>JAZSAS010000025.1:0-1842 GCA_045602005.1 Clostridia bacterium | reverse complement strand
TTCTGTGAACATAACTTCCCCGATTTTCTGGACAATCTTTCCACCGCTAAATCTCCTCACGAGATGTTCGGTGCCATCTTAAAATCTTATTACGCTGAAAAAGCAGGCATTGATCCCAAGGATATTTATGTTGTTTCGGTTATGCCTTGCACTGCTAAGAAATTTGAGGCACAGCGTGAGGAATTGGCAGGCACGGGCTACCCCGATGTTGATGCTGTTATCACCACCCGTGAGCTGGCCAAAATGATTAAAGAAGCCGGCATCGAGTTCACAAAGCTTGAAGATGCAGTCTTTGATTCACCCTTCGGTGACGAAGCAACCGGCGCCGGTGTTATCTTTGGTGCAACCGGCGGTGTTATGGAGGCTGCTCTGCGTACTGTTGCAGATGTTCTCACTGGTCAGTCCTTAGAAAACATTGACTACACCGAGGTCAGAGGCACCGAGGGCATTAAAGAAGCCACTGTGAAAATCGGCGATATGGATGTGAAGGTTGCCATTGCACACGGTTTAGGCAACGCCAGAAAGCTTTTGAATAACATTCGTGACGGCAAAGCTGATTATCATTTCATTGAAATCATGGCTTGTCCCGGTGGTTGCGTAACCGGCGGCGGACAACCCATTCAGCCTGCTAAACTGGCAGCAACCATCGATTTAAAGGCAGAGCGTGCCAAAGCGCTGTATGCTGAGGATAAGGCTGCAACCCTGAGAAAATCCCACGAGAATCCTTACATTAAAAAGCTGTATGAAGAATTTCTGGGCGAACCCTGCGGCCACAAGTCACATCAGTTGTTGCATACGCACTACCACGAAAGACCTAAATATTAAACGTCAAAGGCTGTTGCATAAATGCAACAGCCTTTTTTCTTGCTTTTATACGCACCTTCGACAACATGTTTCATATAATGAAACTGAGGAGCAATCCTTAAAAAATTTTTCGGAGGTAAAATATGTATAATTGCTGTTCTTCTACAATCGACACCCGGGCACTTAAGTGTGCCCTGAGAGAAGCCGAGGCCGCTGCTGCCAAGGCCTGCGAAGCCGCCAAGGCTGCCGAATGTGCCGCTCAAAAGGCCACGGCTCTGGCCAGAGCCGCCGAAGAGGCCGCCTGTCGGGCTGAAAACGCTGCCGACAAAGCCCGTGAAGCTGCTGCCTGTGCAGAAGCTATTGCTGACAAGGTTCGCTGCATGATTAACGACCTGCTGGAAGCAAACAACGGTTGCGGCTGTGAAACTCCCTACGGCCGTGAACGTAGCTACGGCCGCGAAAGAAACTACGGTTACGACAAAGACTGTGACTGCTAAGTTCTAAGATAAAACGGCTGGCACCGATTGGTGCCGGCCGTTTCTTCATATCCGTATAAAAAACGCTCATGAAATTCCTCTCTGCTCCATTAGGTTATCATCTATTAGCCGTCAACCTTGTCAAGTCTTAAAAGTGTGACATAGCACTGCTCTTTCGTGTAGGTTGTTTTCGGTGAATAATACACCTCAGAAATGCCCTTCATAACACCCCACTGATACATATACCGAACAGCCGTATCTGCCCACGGAGAAATCAGGAAAGCATCAGCAAACGCATCCACACCCATGCTCTCAGGACCAAGTTTCACACCGCTGCCATAGCAAAAATATGTCCGCAAAAGCATTGTTGCCGCTTCTTCACGGGTGATAGGAGCATCAGGCTCAAACAAGTCTTCACTTCGCCCCTTCACAATGCCCAAAGTGTTGGCCCATCTAATATAATAAGCATGATCAGAGTCATTGATATCATGAAAACTGTCTGTTTTAAATTGCAGTTTGTTTCCATGACCATCCACATGTGTTTCCAAATACCAATTCATTG
>JAZSAS010000024.1:0-26990 GCA_045602005.1 Clostridia bacterium | reverse complement strand
GAAGAACTTGCAAGCGGACACGGTGTGGATGTTGCAATTGACTGCCTCGGTGGCGAAATTATGGGTAAGTGTATCCATTATTTAACACACGGCGCAAGATGGATTATGATTGCTGCATTAGCCGGGCAGAAAACGGAGATTGACCTTAAAAATATTTATGTGAGAAATGTAAGAATTATAGGAAGTACATTAAGGTCAAGAACGCCCCAAGTAAAGGCACAGATTTTAGCAGAACTTGTAAAAAATGTATATCCAAAAATAGAAAGCGGTGCTGTTAAGCCTACAATTCATGCAGTCCTTCCGATAACTGAGGCAGAGGCGGCTCATGATATTTTATACAAAGGACAAAATGTGGGTAAGGTTGTGCTTGAAGTACTGAAAAATAAATTGCAGGAGAAATAATAAGTGAGAAAGTGCTTTTACGAGGAAAAAACTGCGAATTTTCCAAGACTAAAAACAGACATTCTTTTTGCAAACTATGAAAATTCATACAAATATAACGGATTTGTAAATGATGCGTTCAGATTTGTTATGGACAAACAGCTTATGCGCTCTGATCTGTGGGCAAGATTTGTTCAGCAATTTCGGGAGGATGCTGATTTTGATGCAGGTTGGAGAGGTGAGTACTGGGGAAAAATGATGCGAGGCGCATGTTTCGTGTACTCATATACCCAAAATCCTGAATTATACACCATACTATCACATACCGTTGAAGAAATTATGACAACACAAGATGAAAACGGTAGAATCAGTTCGTACGGCATAAATCACGAATTTGACGGTTGGGATTTGTGGGGCAGAAAGTATGTCCTGCTTGGCATGCAATACTTTTTGGAAATATGCAATGATAATGCTTTGAAAGAAAAAATCTTAGAATCTATGTGCAGGCAGGTAGATTATATTATAAGTAAAGTGGGGAATGAAGACGGTAAAAAACCAATCACTAAATGTACAAGGCATTGGCGGGGATTAAACTCATCATCCGTTTTAGAACCTGTTGTACGGCTTTATAGTTTAACAGGTGAAAAAAAATATTTTGATTTTGCAAAATATATTGTGGACTGCGGCGCAACAGATGTTGAAAATATTTTCAAGCTTGCATACGAGGATAATATGTATCCATATCAGTACCCTGTGACAAAAGCTTACGAGATGATGTCCTGCTTTGAGGGATTGCTTGAATTTTACAGGATTACCGGAGAGAAATGGTATAAGACTGCAGTTGTAAATTTTGCAAATAAAATTCTGGAAAGTGATTTTACCGTGATAGGTTCATCGGGCTGTACGCACGAGCTGTTTGACCACTCTACAGTAAGACAGGCAAACACAACAAATGACATAATCCAACAGGAAACATGCGTTACAGTTACTCTTATGAAATTTATGTATCAGCTTACTCTTTTAACCGGAGAAACAAAGTACGTTGATGCATTTGAGAGATCGTTTTATAATGCATATTTAGGAACTTTGAATACTGAAAGTGTAATTGAGCCTACGATTATAAAAGAGCATTCGGATTGGGCAATAGAGGCTCTTCCGTTTGACAGCTATAGTCCGTTGACCTCCGGCACAAGAGGAAATGGAATAGGCGGACTCAAGGTTATGAGCGATAATCATTATTACGGTTGCTGTGCATGTATTGGAGCTGCCGGAATAGGCCTTGTACCTAAAATGCAGCTTATGTCTGCAAATGACGGATTCGCAGTTAATCTTTATATCAATGGCAGTGTAAAATCACATACCCCAAGCGGTAAGGAAGTATCATTTGATTTTAATACGGAATATCCAAGGTCTGGAAAAGTTGAAATAAAAATTAACATTGACAAGGCGGAAACATTTAAATTACTTTTAAGAAATCCTGCCTGGAGTGAAAATACAGTAGTCTCGGTTAACAATAACCGGGTAGATGTGAGTGATGGTTATATTGAAATCATAAAAGAGTGGTCAAATGCAGACAAGATTACAATAGATTTTGATATGCGCACAGAGGTTTTAAGACCGCAATCTTATGGCGCACAAATATTGATGAATAAAGTTATATGGGGAGCAAACACGGTTATTCCAACATTCGACAAGGAGGATCCTGCTGCAAAAAAACATATTGCCCTGCGCCGTGGTCCGTTAATGCTTGCTCAAGATGCAAGATTGGGTTATAATGTTGATGATGCGGTGAGCATTGTTTCAAAGGAAGGATTTACAGAGGCAATAGTATTGGAAGAAGCAGTTGGTTTTAATACCGTTATAAATGCAAAAATACCGCTTTCAGACGGTACATATATAACAGTTGTTGATTATTCATCAGCCGGAAAACTGTGGACTGAGGAAAGTAAAATGGCCGTATGGATTTTAACGGAATAAATCCAAGATAATGTTTACATTTTGTTTTATTGTGTCAAGTCCTAAAATTTAAAACATTAGTTTGCCGATTGTAATTATTTACATATACTATCGGAGCGGGAAAATCCAGTATTCTCGCGGGTTCTAATGGATTTTGTTCATAAAAACGAGAACAGAAAACAGTAAGTCTTATTATTCACTGTTCTCCTAACTTGACAAAATCATAGTTAAAAAATTTATTGGAAGGACGGAAATGGAAATGAAGGTTTTATTTATCGGAAACAGTTATACATATTTTAACGATATGCCAAAATTGTTTGAAAATCTTTCAAGAGAAAACGGAAAAGATGTTCAAGTTTTTTTCTGTTACCTGCGGCGGGCACAAACTGTGTGAATATGCCGGCGGCGATGACGAATATACAAGGCAAATTGATGAATTGATGAAAACACATTGGTTTGATGTTTGTTTTTTACAGGAGCATAGTTTTATGCCTATCACGAATTATGATTTGTTTATTCAGGGTTTGATGGGGCTTGTTAATAAACTTAAGCCGGTTGTAGGAAAATTTATTTTGTATGAAACATGGGGAAGGAAAAGCGGATGCCCAAAACTTGAAGAACTGGCAACCACCAATAAGGATATGACCTTCCGGCTTGCCGATGCGTATTACAACGCTTCACAGGTGATAAATACACAGGTGTCCTATGTAGGTCTGAACTTTTATGATGTATATTCTCAAAAAACGGAAATGGAACTTTATAACGAAGACATGACGCACCCGTCTTATACAGGCAGTTGCCTTGCGGCGCTTACACATTATTATGCAGTTTTTTGTTCTTATCCCGAAAATACTGCAAGTATTTCTTTGACAGATACAGAAAAGGAAATACTGAAAAATACAGTAATAAAGAATTTATCGGTTTGATTTGATTGGTATAAGCTTTTGAAAAGAGTGGCATCCAGATTATACAGTCTTTATATAAAGAATGTCGAAATTTGGCGAAATCAAATAAGCCTCCCTTGCCTAAAGGGAGGGGGACCACCGGAGGTGGTGGAGGGGATATATGAAGAGAAAACATAATACGGATTTAACTACCAATGCAAGAACTTTGAGAAAGAATATGACAAAAGAAGAACGACATATTTGGTATGATTTTTTGAAAACATATCCCGTTAGATTTTTGAGACAAAAGGTAATTGATAATTACATTGTTGATTTTTATTGTCATAGTGCAAGATTAATCATTGAACTTGATGGTTCACAGCATTATGAAGAAAAAGGTTTGTTAAAAGATAAGATTAGGACAGATAGAATTGAACAACGAAATCTAACTGTTATAAGAATACCCAATAACGAAGTAAACAAAAACTTTGAGGGAGTTTGTCGGTATATTGATATTGCCGTGAAAGAATCCCTCCGTCAGTCTTCGACTGACACCTCCCTTTAGGCAAGGGAGGCTTTGATGCGTGGCATCCAGATGATACAGTCTTTATATGCGGTGCATAGCACCGCAGCTAAATTCGCCTGACGGCGAGCTAAATTGAATAAGTTCAGCTGAATTGCCTACGGCAGCTAAATGTGCTTCACACGCTTATGGCGAATTTAATTTAGCTGTTTTGAAGAAACAATTTAGCTATCGAATAAAATGAGATAATTTAGCTTTGCAACTTGTTGCAAAAATTAGCTAAAACGGTTTGCATCTAAACCTTATATCCAGCATAAATGAATGTTATCGCAACATCAAAGTTTTCCCTTGAGGGGAAGGGGTCAGTGTTAATTGACGGATGAGGTGTAGATTGCTTTGCAATCTACACCTCACCACTGTCTGCGGCGGAGCCTCTCGAAAAGCGAGAAATCTTGGGGAACTGTAATGATTTTTTTATGCCTAACTCTACACAAGCCTAAATGTTGAATGTCGTGAATTGAACGATATGAAAACTTGAATTTGAAAGTGAGGCAATACATATGCATGGCAGAAATAATGAGATTAAACTTTACAATGTGTTGTTTCCGTTTTGGATGATATTATTGTTTCCGCCGGTATGGCTGATTGTTTTGCCGGGAAATTTTATGATAGACAGTTTGGTTTTGTTCATCTGTATGCTGATATTTAAAATTAAAGACAGACAACAGTGGTACAAACAATACATTCTAAAAATTTATGCCTTTGGCATGCTTTCTGATGTGATAGGCTCAGCATATATGCTGTTTATGATGATTGGATTTGATATTGGACGCATGGGAGATGAACCTTACTTAACCATTCCCGCACTTGTTATATCTGCTGTTTCGATTTTTGTGTTTCATTACTTTGTTACGTTCAGAAATCTGGACAAACAGTTAAAATTCAAATTGTCACTTGTATTTGCTGTTGTGACAGCACCGTATACTTTTTTAGTCCCGTCAAGTTGGATGTATTAAATAAATTTTCCTTTATTAATTAAGGAGGAAATGAACATGAGAATGAGATTAAAAGACGGAAAGACAAAGGTACTTACCCTTAGTTATGACGATGGGGTTGTGCAAGACGCAAGGCTGATTGAGATTATGAATCGATACGGCTTAAAAGGAACGTTTAATATTAACTCTGGTTTATATCTGTCTGAAGACGCCGTTCGGGAACGTTTTTTTGGAAGAATGAAATTATCTGAGGCGAAGGAACTTTATTTAAATTCAGGACATGAGATTGCAGTGCATGCTTTCAGTCATCCCTTCCTTGAAAGGCTGGATTCTGCTGAAATTATCTACGAAATAACAGAGGACAGAAAAAATATAGAGAAGGAATATGGTGTGATAGCGAGAGGTATGGCATATCCCTACGGTACATATAGCGACCGTGTAGTGGATATTTTAGATAAATGTCAAATTGCATATGCAAGAACCACAGTTCCTACATTTAAATTTAATTTTCCTGAAAACTGGTTATTGCTTCATCCTACTTGCCATCACACTAGCGAGAAATTTGAGGAGCTTGCGGAACAGTTTGTTAATAACCCCTCTCTGTGGGGAAATTCTGAGATGTTTTACGTGTGGGGACACAGTTATGAATTTGATAATAACGACAACTGGGAATTAATTGAAAATTTTGCTAAGAAGGCCGGAGGCCATGATTATATCTGGTATGCTACCAATATTGAAATTTATGATTATGTTAAAGCATATAAAAGTCTTATAACAAGTTATGACAAAAAGATGATAAAAAATCCTTCTGCCATTGATGTATGGGTAGAGATAAAAGGAACGGTGTATTGCATAAAAGCCGGAGAAACTTTGACGCTGTAATGTCTCTGATGGAATTGGTTCTTTGAAACAATGGGACATAATAGGAGGCGAAAAGTATTGTTCTACAACGCACATGACAAACGATATGATCTAATGAAATATAATCAATGCGGAGAAAGCGGACTTAAAATTCCGGCTGTGTCTTTGGGTTTGTGGCACAATTTTGGTGACAATGCTGATTATGAAAACATGTGCAGAATGTGTTTTACTGCTTTTGATAACGGCATCACTCATTTTGACCTGGCAAATAACTATGGACCCGAAGCCGGCAGTGCAGAACGAAATTTCGGGAAAATACTCAATCAACATTTAAAAAGTTATCGTGATGAATTGGTTATCAGCACAAAAGCCGGATATTATATGTGGCCGGGACCATACGGAGACTTTGGAAGCAAAAAATATTTAACAGCAAGTCTTGACCAGAGCCTTGTGCGAATGAATCTGGACTATGTTGATATCTTTTATCATCATAGAATGGACCCTGAAACACCTCTTTATGAAACCATGTGGGCTCTTGACCGAATTGTCAAGAGTGGGAAGGCGTTATATATTGGTCTTTCTAATTACGATGGCGAAACAATGAAACAGGCTGCCGATATTTTGCGTGAATTGCATTGTCCTTTTATCATTAACCAAAACAGATATTCAATTTTAGACAGAACCGTTGAAAAAAACGGAATTCTAAAAACAGCAATAGCGGAGAAAAAGGGAATGATTGTTTTCAGTCCTCTCGCACAGGGCTTGCTGACCAATCGTTATTTTAACGATATACCGACTGACAGCAGAGTGAGAACAGATGGAAGATTTCTGGCTGAACGTTCTATCACAGAACAAACCCTTGAGAAAACAAAAAAACTTAACCGAATTGCCAAAGAACGGGGACAGACGCTTGCCCAAATGGCACTTGCATGGGTGTATAACCGTGAGGGTGTAACCAGTGTTTTGATTGGTGCATCAAAGCCGGAGCAGATACTGGAAAACATCAAGATGATAGAGAATGTGGACTTCACCCGTGAAGAGCTTGATGAAATTGATAGCATCATAGAGAGATTGTGATTTTTTTATGCAAGAGTTTCATATTGTGCTTTTTTTGTGGAATGTGGCTGTGGCCTTGCTATATGGACAGGATAAACTCCGTGCCAAAAAGGGAGGCAGGCGCACTAAGGAATTGACATTAATAGCATCTGCTTTTTTGTTCGGGGGAGCGGGGGCTATGTTTGGAATGGTTTTGTTTCATCACAAAACATCCAAAATGAAGTTCAGAATTTTAGTACCCCTTTCTGTCATTTTAAATGCGGTATTCATTATTGTGGTTAAGTATATTTTTTGATTCTGTTGACAAATGATGGAAAAATTGAGACAATACAATTGATACAGAAATTGCCGTTTGAAAGCATCTTTTAGAGATGAAACCTTTGAACGGCAATTTTTTAGTTTTAACCTTTAATCTGCAGATTTGACTATCTGTGTGGTTTGTGTTAAAATTTAAGGATGAAATCAGTGTATCGTTAAAATAGAGGTGAAAATTTTGAAAATTGTTTTACAAAGGGTGTTAGAGGCAAAAGTTGATATTGACGGTGAAACTAAAGGCAGAATTGAGAAGGGATATCTTTTGCTGGTGGGCATTTCTAATGAGGATACAAAAGAAATAGCCGATAAAATGATCGAAAAAATTGCAAAACTCAGAATTTTTGAGGATATAAACGGCAAAACCAATTTGAGCATTGATCAGGTTGACGGTGAAATTTTAGTTATTTCTCAATTCACACTTTATGCTGACTGTAAAAAAGGAAATAGACCCAGCTTTGTTAATGCAGGCAGACCGGAATTGGCGAAAGAGCTTTACGAGCATATTTTAAATAGATGCCAGGAGCTTTTCAAACATACCCAGTGCGGTGTTTTTGGTGCTGATATGAAGGTCTCTTTGGTCAATGACGGCCCGTTCACTTTGGTGCTTGACAGTAAAGAAATATTATGATGTATGAATTTGAAATCTGTGAAGGTGAGGAGACTGTCTTGTGAAGTCGTTGACAGTGGGCGGCTTGTATGGTATGATAGCTATATAGTTATCATACTGACATAGTCCATGAAACCGACAATAGACTAAAGACATGGGGTTAATCATGAAAAAATCAGATATAACAAAAGAAAAAATTTTGCAGGCTGCAGAGGAGTCTTTTGCAGAAAAAGGCCTTTATGGAGCCCGTGTTGATGAGATTGCGGCCCTATCTACCGTTAATAAACGGATGATTTATGAATATTTTGGAAACAAAGAAAAATTATATACCGCTGTTTTAGAGCGGGTATATAGGCGTTTGTCAGACAGCCAGCAAGCATTGATGCATCAAGATTTGGACTGTGTTGATATGATGCGTCGAATGATTGAACATTTCTTTGTATTTTTATATGACAATCCCACCTTTGTGAAAATGGCTCACTGGGAAAATCTTAACGAGGCGGCATACTTAAAAACATCCAACGTTAAATCCTATCAAAACCTGTCCTTTGACTTAATGAAAAAAGTGTTGCGGCAGGGAATTGCATGCGGTGCTTTTCGTCGGGATATCAATGTGGAGAACACCATTCTTTCTGTGCATGCCTTTGTTTATTCCTATTTTTTTAATATTCATACCATGGCTTATATTATGAATATTGATGCAAAGGGGAGAGAATCGGTGCATGAGCATTGTGCCTATCTTACAGAGATGGTTCTTTGTTATTTTTTAAAAAAATAGAAAATGATATTCACGCTTATGATGAATTGCTTTACTATAATGAATTGATTGAAAGGATGAGTTATATGAATTTTAAAAAACTGGCTCTTTGTAGGGAAAGCTGTCGTGATTATGACAACCGCCCTGTATCACACGAGCTTTTACATGACATTATGAAAACGGCCTGTCTTTCTCCCTCTGCCTGTAATTCACAGCCGTGGAAATTGATTGCGGCGGAAGGGGAGATGGGGGAGAAAGTTCGCCCTCTGGTTCAGGTGAACGGACGAAACAGGTTTGCAGAAAACGTCCCTGCGTTTGTGGCAATTTGTGAAATGCCGGCAAGGCTAATGCCCGGTGTTCGTGATGATGAACAGTATTTTGCACAGATGGATATCGGCATGGTCACCATGATGCTGACGTTGGCTGCAGCGGATGCAGGCTTGTCTACCTGTGTTTTGGGTTGCTTTGATGAAGAAAAGATAAAAGAGCTTCTGGAGATTCCTCAGGAGATTCCTCTTCGTCTGGTTGTGGCAGTTGGATATGGAAAAGCGGAAAGTCCCAGACAAAAAATCAGAAAGCCGGCAGAAGAGGTCTGCAGATTTCAGAGGTGGTAACGGGTGAAACGGTTAACCCAAGAATTTTTTGATAAAAATGCAGTGGAGTTGGCACCTCTTCTTTTGGGGCAATACCTCTGCAGAAAAACGCCGGAGGGTGTTTTGCGTTTGCCCATCACGGAAACTGAGGCTTATTACACGGAGGCGGACACTGCCTGCCATGCCCACAAGGGGAGAACCCCCAGAACGGAGTGGTTATACCGCCGGGGTGGATGTGCCTATATATACCTTTGTTATGGTGTTCATAACCTTTTCAATGTGATTTGCGGCGAGGAAAACGTGCCCCAGGGTGTGTTAATAAGAGGAGCGGGTTCCTATGACGGGCCGGGAAAATTAACACGTGCCGTGGGGATTGACCGCAGCTTAAATGGTGTAGACCTTACTAGTGGCAGTGAGCTTTGGCTGGAGGCGGGCAAGCAACCGGCCTATGTTGCTACACCACGTATTGGTATTGACTATGCGACGGAAGAGTACCGAAACATTTTATGGAGATTTTTGGCAACGTCAAAATAGGGCTGAAAAGCCTTTTTGAAGGTTTTTCATAAACTTTCATAAATATTTTATGAAATATATAAAATATTTTATTGACAATTAGAGTTAAAATTGGTATAATGTAATTTGTAGTTTTATACATCTCCGATAATTGAGTAGATGATCAAACCCAACGCAAAGTACCGGAGGGAGGGAATAACATGTCTGAAATTAGATTAAAGGATCACGAATCTTTAGATAGTGCCCTGCGTCGCTTCAAGCGTTCCTGCGCAAAAGACGGCGTTCTTTCAGAGATCAGAAAAAGAGAGCATTATGAAAAGCCCAGTGTCAAGAGAAAAAAGAAATCTGAAGCTGCCAGAAAGAGAAAGTTTAAATAAGCTGGCACCTCCGTTATACTTTGAATCTCAAATAGGCTTCAAACAGCAAGGTTAAATTAACCTTGCTGTTTTTGCGTTATGCAAGAATGATTATGTGAAACTTAAGAATTATATCAAAACAAAGAATCACATTAACGTATTTTATTGATTTTTTTTGTTGATTTTTTATTAAAATTTCATAGACAAACACCGAATTTTGTTATATAATGTATATATGTGTAAATTTGTCTGCTATAAACAGACAAAAAAATTACTTAAAAATAACAAGTGAAAGGTGAGTTGCTCAGTGAAAAAAGTAACCGGAAAAGATTGCGTGTTGGGTGCACAGCACATGTTTGCCATGTTTGGCGCTACGGTGCTTGTGCCGCTTTTAACAGGCTTGAGTGTTTCTACCACCCTGTTAATGGCAGGTCTCGGAACATTGTTGTTCCATTTGCTCAGTAAGGGAAAAGTCCCTGCATTTTTAGGTTCTTCCTTTGCGTTTTTAGGCGGCTATGCTACTGTGGCTCCGCTGCTTGAAGATGGTGCATCCAATTTGGAAATGTTGCCTTATGCCTCTTTAGGTGTTGTTTGCGCCGGCCTTTTATATCTGGTTGTTGCCCTTTTATTCAAATTTTTTGATGTAAAGAAGGTTATGCGTTTCTTCCCGCCGGTTGTAACCGGTCCGATTATCATTGCCATTGGTTTGATTTTGGCACCTTCTGCCATTTCCAACTGTCAATCTAACTGGTTGATTGCAATCGTTGCGTTTTTATCAATTGTTGTGTGTAATATCTGGGGCAAGGGTATGATTAAAATTGTCCCCATCTTAATTGGTATTGCTGTTTCTTGCGTATTGTCTGTTGTTTTGCAGCTTTGCGGCGTTCCGGTGTTTGACCCGGCGAAGTTTCAGGCTTTGTCTGATGCGGCGTGGATTGGTTTCCCCATTGATTTTAACCAGACGGTATTTGCTGTTTCTGACAGCTCCAAGGCCATCAGTGCTATCATTGCCATTACGCCTATTGCACTGGCTGCTATGATGGAACACATTGGTGATATTTCTGCCATCAGCTCCACTGTTGGCAAGAACTTTATTGCTGACCCCGGTCTGCATAGAACCCTGTTAGGTGACGGCCTTGCAACCTCTTTGTCTGCTGTGTTCGGCGGTCCTGCCAACACCACCTATGGTGAAAATACTGGTGTTCTGGCACTGACGAAGGTCTATGACCCCCGTGTTGTTAGAATCGCAGCATATCTGGCGGTTGTTCTGTCTTTCTCTCCGAAGGTTGCAGCCTTAATCAGCCTGATTCCTACAGCAGTTATCGGTGGCATTTCTTTGATTCTGTATGGTATGATTTCTGCTATCGGTACACGGAATCTGGTTGAAAACAAGGTTGACCTTTCTAAGAGCCGGAACATTATCATTGCTGCAACCATTCTGGTTTCTGCTTTGGGCTTTAACTCTATCGGCGGCATTTCCTTCACTGTTTTCGGATCAACCATCACTCTCACCGGTTTGGCTATTGCTGCGGTTTTGGGTATTTTAATGAATGCTGTTTTGCCCGGCAAGGACTATGAATTTAAAACTGATGATGAAAGCTCAAACGGAGTAGATTTTAAACTATAAAAATTTGTATGTTTTAGAGAAAGAGTGAAAATAATGAGTAAACTGCATGTAATGGATCATCCGCTGATTCGGCATAAAGTATCTATTTTAAGAAGTAAGGATACGCCTGTTAAAGATTTTCGTGAGCTTGTTAACGAAATCGCCCTTTTAATGGGATATGAGGCCACCAAGGATTTGGAGCTTTCTGAGATTCGTGTTGAAACCCCGCTGACGGAAACTGTGGGATATAATATCGAAAAACAGGTTGCTCTGGTGCCTATTTTACGTGCCGGTCTTGGCATGGTAGAGGCTTTGACCAGTTTGATTCCCGCAGCTAAGGTGGGTCATATTGGTCTTTACCGTGACCATGCAACCCTGCAGCCTGTGGAATATTACTGCAAACTGCCAACCGACATTGAAAAACGCCAGGTTCTGGTTTTAGACCCCATGCTGGCAACCGGCGGCAGTGCATCTGCGGCGATTGATTTTATCAAAAAACGTGGTGCAAAGAAAATTAAGCTCATGTGCGTGATTGGTGCACCGGAGGGTGTGAAGGTGATTCAGGAGAATCATCCCGATGTTGACATTTACGTAGCGGCTTTGGATGAAAAACTCAATGAAAAGGGTTATATCCTTCCCGGTTTGGGCGATGCGGGTGACCGATTGTTTGGAACACTATAAACTGATTATTTACAAAATCAGCATAGGCTAAAAGCCTGTGCTGATTTTTTTGCCTAATATGAAATAAGTGTTTGCAATTTGTGTTATAATGTGATATAATAATAAAATATTATATATTTTGAAACTGTTAATCACTATGTTTTAATAAATTTTGCCGCAGGAAAAAACTGTAGCAATAGAAATGGAGTCTTTGCCGATGCAGATTAAGGCACCACGAGGCACTCATGATGTGCTGCCTCAGGAATCATACAAATGGCACAGAGTGGAAAGTGCCATTAAAGACCTTTGCAGAGATTTTGATTATAAAGAAATCAGAACGCCGGTCTTTGAACATACTGAGTTATTTGAACGAGGTGTGGGCGAAACCACAGATGTGGTTCAAAAAGAAATGTATACATTTCTTGACAAGGGTGACCGTAGCATCACTTTGCGTCCGGAGGGAACGGCCTCTGTGGTGCGGAGCGTTGTGGAGCATTCGATTTATGCCCAGCCCCTGCCTGCAAAACTATACTATGTAACCCCTTGTTTTCGATATGAAAAGCCTCAAGCAGGTCGTTTGAGGGCCTTTCATCAGTTCGGTGTTGAAGTGTTTGGCGCCGAAGATGCGGCACTGGATGCAGAAATTATTTCACTGGCGCTTGAGTTGTTCCGCCGTCTTGGCGTGACCGGTGTTGAACTTGAAATCAACAGCATTGGCTGCCCTGATTGCCGCAAGGCTTATAATGAAAAGCTGCGAGAGTTTTTCAAGCCCCATCTGGGTGAGCTTTGTGAAACCTGCCGTCAGCGTTATGAAAAAAATCCCTTGCGGATTTTGGATTGTAAGCAGCAAAGCTGCAAGGAGATTTATAATTCCGCTCCGATTTTGCTGGATAATATCTGTCCTGATTGTGATGCGCACTTTACCCGCTTAAAACAGTGTCTTGATGCAATGGGCATTTCCTACACGGTTGATGGCACTATCGTCCGTGGTCTTGACTACTATACACGAACTGTTTTTGAGATTGTTTCTAAAAATATCGGTGCACAGGGAACGGTTTGCGGCGGCGGACGGTATAACGGCCTTGTTGCGGAGCTTGACGGACCTGACATGCCCGGTGTGGGCTTCGGTTTGGGTATGGAACGATTGCTTTTGCTTTTAGATAATCTTGAAATTGATTTGGGTGGTCACGAAAATCCGGATCTATTTATCGGTCATATTGGAGAAAAAGCCGATTTGTTTGTGCAAAAATTGGTGCTCAATTTGCGACGTGAGGGCGTTTCGGTCTGTCGCGACTACATGAAACGCAGTGTGAAGGCACAAATGAAATATGCTGACAAAATTGGAGCAAAATATACTATGGTGCTGGGTGAAGATGAAATTTCTGCCGGCAATGCAAAAGTGAAAAATATGAAAACAGGAGAAACAACAGAGGTTAGTCTGGATTCTCTGGGAAAATTTTTTAAGCAACTTGGAGGTTTAGAGTAAATGGAAACGATTACAGGACTGAAAAGAACCCACAGATGCGGTGATTTGCGTGAGGAGCATGTTGGCAGCGAAGTCACAGTTATGGGATGGACACAGGTATACCGGAATTTGGGCGGTGTTATCTTTGTTGACTTGCGTGACCGTTCCGGCATTGTGCAGGTTGTATTCAATGTTGATAAAGATAAGGAAATGTTTGAAAAAGCAGACTCCATTCGCAGTGAATATGTTTTAGCTGTTGTGGGTGAGGTTGTTCTGCGTGACAAGGAAACTGTTAATGATAAAATTCCTACTGGTACAATTGAAATCCGTGCAAAGGAATTGCGTATTCTGTCTAAAGCAGAAACCCCGCCGATTTACATTGAAGAAGACAGCAACGTGCGTGAAGAGGTTCGTTTGAAATATCGTTATTTGGATTTGCGTCGGCCGGACATGCAGCGTTTAATGGAGCTGCGTCATCGTGTATGCAAAATTGTTCGTGACTATTATGACAAAGAGGGCTTTTTAGAAATTGAAACGCCCATGCTGACCAAATCAACACCGGAGGGTGCCAGAGATTATTTGGTTCCCAGCCGTGTGCATCCCGGTCATTTTTATGCATTGCCCCAGTCACCTCAGCTTTACAAACAGCTTTTGATGCTGTCTGGCATGGACCGCTATTTGCAGATTGTAAAATGTTTCCGTGATGAGGATTTGCGTGCTGACCGTCAGCCTGAGTTTACACAGATTGACCTCGAAATGTCCTTTGTTAATATTGATGATGTTTTGGAAATTAATGAAGGATTAATGAAAAAAATCTTTAAAGAAATTTTGGGCATCGACTTAAAAACACCTTTCCGCAGAATGACTTATCAGGAGGCAATGGATCGCTTTGGTTCCGATAAGCCAGACACCCGGTTTGGTCTTGAACTGGTTGATTTGTCTGACATTGTGGCTGATTGCGGTTTTAAAGTGTTTGCTGATGCGGTTAAGAAGGGCGGCAGTGTTCGTGCCATCAACTGCAAAGGCGGTAGTGCAAAGCTTTCCCGTCGTGACCTTGATTCTTTGGTTGATTTTGTTAAAATCTATAAGGCAAAAGGCATGGCTTGGATTAACGTTGATGAAAACGAGTTGAAATCACCAATCACCAAGTTCTTGACCCAAGAAGAAATTGATGCAATTCTTGCTAAAATGGGTGCTGAAGTTGGCGACGTTATTATGTTTGTTGCCGACAGAAACGAAATTGTTTATGATGCATTAGGCAATCTGCGTTTAGAGCTTGCCCGTCGCTTTGATTTACTGAAGAAGGATGAGTATGACCTGTTATGGGTCACTGAGTTCCCCTTATTTGAGTACAGTGAAGAAGAGAAGCGCTATGTTGCTAAGCATCATCCCTTCACCATGCCCATGGAAGAGGATATTCCTCTGCTGGCTGAACAGCCCCAGAAGGTTCGTGCTAAGGCATATGACATGATTTTCAATGGCAATGAGGTTGGCGGCGGCAGCTTGCGTATCTTTAATACTGAACTGCAGCAGCAGATGTTTGAGGCTCTGGGCTTCACTAAGGAAGAGGCATGGGAGCAGTTTGGCTTCTTGATGAATGCGTTCCGTTACGGCACGCCGCCTCACGGTGGAATGGCCTATGGTCTTGACAGACTGGTTATGCTCCTTGCAGGACGTGACTCTATTCGTGACGTTATTGCGTTCCCCAAGGTAAAGGATGCATCTGAGCTGATGACAGACACCCCGGGCACAGTTGCCACCAAGCAGCTTAAAGAACTGCACTTAAAGCTTGATGATTTAATTTAATAATGTTTACGGTTTATTCACACTTTGTACACAACCGTATGATACAATTTTCTTTGGGCATCAGTGAGCGTCGCTCCTGATGCCCAATGTGAAATTATGATAAAATTTCAGGGAGGGTAAAGAATGGTTGAAATTAAAAATCTTTCAAAGAAATATGGCAACCAGCTGGCCGTTGACAATATTTCCTTCACTGTGAAGCAGGGTGAAATTTTGGGTTTTTTAGGCCCAAACGGAGCAGGTAAGTCAACAACTATGAATATTCTGACCGGTTATCTTTCTGCAACAAGCGGCGAAGTGAAGATTGACGGTCATGACATTTTGGATAATCCTGTTGAGGCTAAGAAGAAAATCGGTTATTTGCCGGAGCATCCGCCTCTTTACATGGATATGACCGTTCGTGAATATCTTGATTTTGTTTATGATTTGAAAAAGGTAACCGAAGACCGTGAAGAGCATCTTGCTAAAATTTGTGAAACTGTTAAAATTTCTGATGTGCAGAATCGCTTGATTTCAAATCTCTCTAAGGGTTACAAGCAACGTGTCGGCTTGGCACAGGCGATGATTGGCAATCCTGAGGTTCTCATTCTGGATGAGCCTACTGTGGGTCTTGACCCGAAGCAGATTATTGAAATTCGCTCTGTTATTAAACAGTTGGGACGTGAACACACAGTGATTCTTTCCTCTCACATTCTGCAAGAGGTTAATGCAATTTGTGAGCGGGTTATCATCATTAACAAGGGACGTCTGGTTGCCAGCGATACGCCGGAGAATCTGGGAAAATCTATCTCTAATGAAAATAAGTTTCAGCTTCGTGTCGCCGGCGATGAACGCTCGATTTTAGATGTGCTTGAAGGCATTGCAGGCATTAAATACATAAAATCTCTTGGCAGAAAAGAGGCCGGCTCCATTGATTTTATCCTGGAGGCTGAACCGGATGTGGATGTGAGGACATCCGTTTTCAATGCGTTGGCATCTGCAAAATTGCCGATTCTTTCATTGCAGACAGTTGACCTTTCCCTGGAGGAAATTTTCCTTGAAGTTACAAAAGGTCAGGGCGGGTTAGACCTTGCAGAAGTTGACGAAGACGAAATAGAAGTAGTGAACATAAACACGGCTTTAGAGCCTGAAGATACTTTGGAAACAGAGCCCGAATCAGAAAAAGCGGCAATAGATGCCGAGGAAGGGGAGGAAAATCATGACAGCAATTTATAAAAGAGAACTTAAAGCATATTTTAAAACACCTCTTGGCTACATTTTTTTGAGTGTGTTCATCTTTTTTGCCTCGCTGATGTTTGTGTTCATGAATTTAAGCACACAACAAACCTCCATGAGTAATTTCTTTTCCTATGTCAGCCTGGTTTTTGTGTTTGTGATTCCTGTTCTAACCATGCGGCTGTTTTCAGAAGAACGCAAAAGCAAAACAGACCAGCTGTTGCTCACAGCTCCGGTTCAAGTGATCGATATTGTGTTTGGTAAGTTTTTTGCTGCGGCCACGGTTCTGTTAATCGGCGTGGCGGCTACGATGTTGTTCGTTCCTGTTATGGAACTGTATGGCACACCTGACATTGCTGAAACAGTGGTTGGTTATCTGGGTCTATTTTTGCTGGGACTTTTCTTTACGGCATTGGGCATGTTTATGTCTTCTGTCACAGAAAGTCAGGTCATTTCTGCTATTTCCACGCTGGCTATCATCTTTTCTCTGTGGTTTTTAGGTGGTATAAATCTTCAACTTTCCGAAGTTTTAAGCGGAGCATGGAATTGGCTGGGTGTGGCTCTTGACTGGCTTTTGAATTTTATCTCCATTACAAGAAGGTTATATGACTTCACGTTAGGAACGCTGAATTTAGTGCCGGTGTTTTACTTTGTCAGCCTTGCCGGACTGTTTATTTTTCTAACAATTCAAGTAATTGAAAGAAGACGCTGGAAATAATCTTTGAGTTTAGAAAGGATGGAGAAGAATGAAAAATAAAAAATTCAGGTATTCACTGAATTCTAAGGCTGTTATCATCGGTGCAGTGATTATCGTGTTGCTTTTTAATGCAGTTCTCATTTCTCTTGATCAAAAGATTTCTCTTGAATTTGACTTTACAAAAGATCAGATTTTTGCACTGACAGAGGAATCAGAAGAAATTGTGGACCAGATTGATGAACCGATTGAAGTTCTGATGTTGACAACCGGTGCAGAAAGCGAAATTATGTCAATGATTGAGAATATTTTGGGAAAATATACCCAAAGAAACTCAAACATCAGCTTTCGCAAGGTGGATGTTATTAAAAATCCCGCCGAGGTACAGGCATATATGCAGGAAATTGCCAATCTGGGCGTTGGCTCATTGTTGATTAAACAAGGAGACCGGCATGAATTTGTGGATTCATTTGGCTTTTTAAGTGAAAATGGTTTTAGTTATGTTGAACGTGCCGTTACAACGAAGCTGGCAACTTTTGTAGATGGCATTACTTTGTCCACAGTGTTCTTTACCACCGGACACGGTGAGCAGGTTTCTCAGAATACCAGGCAGGTTCTTGAAATGGGCGGCTACAAGGTGGAGCAGTTTGACAGTTTATCTCAGAATTTTCCTGAAGATAATAAAGCTGTTGTCATTATTAGCTCTCCTCAGTCAGATTTTTCAACGGAAGAAATCAACAAGCTGGATCAGTATCTGGACCAGGGCGGCAATGTGCAGATTTATTTTGACCCTGTTTATAGCAATACCGACCTTCCTAATCTTACCGGTTACCTTGCAGAGGATTGGGGCATTGTGCGGAATACAGATATCGTGTTGGATGTGGGCAATATGATTGAAGGCAGCAGTTATATGCTGGCAGAACTGGGTGAGCATGAAATTACAACGCCCATTAGGGAAAGTCAGAAGCGTGTCGGTTACGGTCCTGCCAACAGCCTGTCACTGACACCGGATATGCCTGTTTCGGTTGAAGTTGCCAGCCTTTTATCCACTTCTGATGATGCCTATGCAAAGTCAAACATTGAAGCAATGATGGAGCAGGGCACTCTGCAGAAAAGCGAGGGTGATTTGAGTGGACGTTTTGACGTTTTGGTTGCTGCCACCAGAGAGACGCTCACCGTTGAAAATGAAACCTTCACAGGCCATTTGCTTGTGAGCGGTTCTCTTTTGATTTTTGATACATTAACCAATGATACACGGTTTGCCAATGAGGACCTGTTTTTAAACAGCATCAGCTGGATGAAGGGCGGCGACGCATCTATCACCATCCGTGCCAAGGCACTTCCCGGAGGCAGTATGATTCTTTCTACCGGTCAGTTCTGGACATGGTTTGTGATTTTGGTTGTGATTGTGCCGCTGGCTATTTTGGCTGCCGGTATTGTGGTGTTCATAAGACGCAGATACAAATAAAAAAATTACAGATGTAAGGAAAAACATGGGACGGATATGGGCATCCGTCCCTGTGTTATTTCTGATTCATTTTCACATTTTGTATAGAAAGCTTATCCTTTATCACTCAGGAATTGTTTTTCCAGCTTGGTAAGTGCTTTTCGCTCAATGCGAGATACATATGAACGTGAAATCCCTAAATGATTTGCTATTTTCCTTTGGGTTATGGATTTTCCTTTCAGACCATAGCGCATGATGATAATTTCCTTTTCACGTTCTGTTAAAACATCGTCTATGTAGCGGTAAAGCTTGAGAATGTCCATGTTTAAATCCGCCTGCAAAGCCACATCTTCATCTTCGGCTGTTAAAATGTCCATAAAAGTGATTTCGTTACCGTCAGAATCATGACCTAAACACTCGTTGATAGAAATTTCCTGCTGAAGTTTTTTGGAAGAACGCATGTGCATGAGAATTTCATTTTCAATGCAACGGGCTGCATAGGTCGCCAGTCTGGCGTTTTTAGTTGGATTGAAGGACTGAATGGCTTTAATCAACCCGATGGTGCCAATTGAAATAATATCATCAGAATCAGCGCCGGGAGTTTGTGTATATTTTTTAGCAACGTGAGCTACCAGCCGCAGGTTGTGTTCAATGAGTTTGTTTTTTGCCTCTTCGTCGCCTTCCTGAATGCGTATTAAGCATGCGGCCTCTTCTTTGGCGGAAAGAGGTTTTGGAAAGGTGTTGGCATTGTTTGAAACATAAGAAAGCAGAAAGGGAACAAAGCGGAATAAGGAAAAAAGCATCATACAGAGTGATGAAAACATAAATAATCATACCTCCACAACAGGATATTTCAATTATATGTGAGGGTTTAAAGGGAATTGCAAGTACCAAAGAAAAAGGGACAGCAGAGTTTTATAAGAAATTTTATAAAAAATGGTTTGGAATGCAAAAAAACACTTGACAAACAGGGGAAAAGTTGTTATACTTTTATATGTTGCAAGACTTGGAGAGGTGTCCGAGCGGTTTAAGGAGCTGGTCTTGAAAACCAGTGATGCGAGAGCACCGTGAGTTCGAATCTCACCCTCTCCGCCATCCAAACAAATGAATAAAATTTATATATTCGACACGGAGAAGTACTCAAGTTGGCCGAAGAGGCGCCCCTGCTAAGGGTGTAGGTCGGGAAACCGGCGCGAGAGTTCAAATCTCTCCTTCTCCGCCAGAGAAAACACAATTTTGAAAAAAATTGTGTTTTCTTTTTTTGTCTAAAATTCTGGCAGGAATAAATTCAACAATCCTAAACCGCAAGGAATTATCCTTGCCGTAGTCATCTGCTACAAGTTTTAATAAATCATTACCATAGCATAATGTTATTTCCACTTTATCTTCATAGACTATCACTTTATCAACAAAAAGATTTACAATTTCTTTAATACCTTTCAATGTGCCGTTTTCAAACTCTGATTTAGCATATCTGAATGCTTCAAGAATTACATCTTCTGTTAATGTTGTTTCTCTGGCTTTCGCCTTTACATTTTCAAGTTCAATATCTAAACTGATTTTTTCATTTTCAAGAGATTTTAAACTATCAGCAAGTGCTTGTGAAAAACCTATTGAAGCAATAGCATTAGTTGTATTGTTGATTTTGTAATTTACACTATCAATGAGTTTTTCAAGTCTTTTAATTTCTTGTGTATAGTTATCATCTTGTGAATTGTGATATTTCCTATAAGCAGAAACAATTTCTTCAATTCTGCTTTCGTCAAAGACAATTTTACTAATAAGTTGAACTACACTCTTATCAAGGACATCACGATTGACTTCACCATTATGACATTTAACCTTTTGATTTTTGTGGGTGCAACGATAACTTACATATTGTGGGTGCGTATCATTTGCCTTTCTGCTATTTCCAACATAAGCAGATTCACATTCGCCACAGATAATTTTCCCAGACAATAAATATGTTTCTCGTGCTTTGAAACTGCCTGCTCTCTGTTGCCTTTCTTTCATTATCTTTTGAACCTTATCAAAATCATCTTTACTTATAAGGGCAGGACAACCATTTTCAATTCTGACAATTTCTTCTTCTGGCTTGTATTTATGACCATTTCTCTTTCTTGTAGCACTATTTGCCTTTTCAGACTTATTGTAAATATATGTGCCACAATACTTTTCGTTTTTCAAAATTGAAAATAGTGAGTTCTTGCCAAACACATTTCCAGTTTTTGTCTTATAGCCTTTACGATTTAATTCATTTACAACATCCATATAGGATTCTCCCTTTAAGATGTTTTCAAATATCAGTTTTACCGCACCTGCTTCGTCTGGATTGATTACAAGTTTCTTTGTTTGCTTATCTACATTGTAGCCAAGCGGGGGAAGTCCTCCCGTATGATTACATTTTAAGGCGTTTTCCATTTTGCCCTTTTCAACTTCTCTGGCAAGGTTAAGAATATAATATTCAGCCATACCTTCTAAAACTGATTCAAGAATAACACTTTCTGGACTATCATCAAGCCTTTCTGTTACGCTGAACAGTTTAACTCCGTTTGACTTAATAATATACTTGTAATGTGCCGAATCGTATCTGTTTCTGGCAAAGCGGTCAAGTTTATGTACTACAATGGCATCAAATCTACCTTTACTACTATCAGCAATCATCTGCTTGAAAGCGGTTCTGTTATCGGTTTTTGCCGATTGTGCTCTATCTTCATAAAACTTGATTAGGGTATAACCCTCTTTATCGCAAAATTCTCTAATTGCTCTTTCTTGTGCTTCAATACTTTCTTCTCTTTGTAGGTCAGATGAATATCTCGCATAACCTACAACTTGTAATTCTCTGTTTCTCATATCTGTTAATCCTTTCTGCTTTAATAAGCCATAATATAACCATTTTTAGTAAAACAACCACAACCGTCAAGGTCTATATCTCTGCCATAAGATGAATAATCAAAATAGCATTTTAGGTTTTCTGGAATATCAATACAACAACATTCCTCCGCAAAGTAATAGCCTAAATCATAGTCATTTTCAATGTTTTCATATAAAGTATAACTATCTAAATCTTCAATCAGTTCCATTACCTCTGTTGCTGATGTAGCACCCTGATACTCTAAAACTGCTTCCAGTTTCTTAATATCGCAAGAATCAAGTGCTTCAATCATTTCAGCAAGTTCATTTAATTTATAAATATTAGAGTATTCACCTATAACTTTTGTTAAGCCATAGATTTCACTTTCCCAATCGGTTAGAAAAAATTCTTCATATTCTTCGTTAATACCAATTCTCTTTAATACTTCGTCAAGTTCCTCTGTGGGAACGGGTAATTCTACCCATTCCCCAACGAGAAAGCCTTCTACATATTTTCCGAGATTACTAATATACAAATTTAACATCATTAGTGCCTCGCTTTCATCTTTTAATATAGTTATTCATATTTTCGCATAAAATCTTAATTATCTCATTGTAATCAATGATGTTTTCTTCCTTTGGAATATAGATTATTTTTTTATTTTTACTTTTCATAGCTTAAACGCTCCTTGATTTGATTTTTTGTTTGTGATGTACATCTTACAATTATATTTTAACACAAAAATCATCATAAATCAAGAAAACCATTCCGTATATACGGAAGAAATCAAACTATTTTAATTAAAATTCCATAAGTAGTAAAAACTCTTTTTCCCTTGTATTCTCTGGTATTGTAAGCACTTTCATCTACATTTTGGATTAACTTATAGTCTTTAAGGCAATCTAAAATCTCAATTAAATCATCAGAACTTGAATAATTGTATGCTTCAATATAAGCACATAGTTTATCTGTATCATCTTCTGAAAGATTTTCTAACCGCCCTGCCAAATTATTCAGTTCTATAATCTTCTTGTGATTATCTAACTTATTGCCTTTGCCGAATACTTCGTTTTTAAATTCCGTGATGAAGCATTCCATACATTCATCATTCTTACCGATTTGTTTCAGCACTCTTTCAAGTGCCATTTTACCTATGGGTAATCTAACCCATTTCCCCTCAACACCTATTTTGTTGCCTGCTTTACTTTGGGTAATAAAATATACCGCCATTCTACTCATATCTTTTGTTCCTCTCTTTCTATTTTGTTTTTTCTTATATACTACTGTGAGAAGAACGCCATTATTCAAGTAAATGCGACATATTCTATCTATTTTTATTATAACACACCCACATTGTATGTCAAGAAATCCATTCCGTATATACGGAAGATATTGAAAAAATATTAAAATCAAAGCCAACCAGACTAATAGGCTTGTTTCAACATCTTCAAGTTATAGAACACTTATAAATAAAGTATTATATATAAAATAGGAAAGAAAAAATCTCGCAAGACCTCACTCCGCAGGTATTAAAAAAATTATTAAAATAATTTTTTCATACCACCGAAAGAAAAATGGCTATGCCACCATATTCCCAGAATGTGAATATTTTTTTCTTTCTTGCTTCGTTCGGTCTTGCCAGAAGCTCAAGGGGGTGATTTTCTTGGGAAGAAAATCCCATTATATACAAACACCGAACCACAAGGACATTCAGTTCCTAAATGCCTTGCGATGTTCTGGTGTTTGCTCAAAGGAACAAGCACTCAATTTTATTACGGCTAACCGCCTTAAAAATTTCGTGCTTGATAGGACAATCCAAAAGGCTTCGTATATAGACGATAAAGGCAACCGACAAGCCATTTACCGAATATCAGATGACGGCAGAAAATGGATTGCCCAGAATGTGCCGACACTTGCTGACCGCAAATATTATACAAGCACTGGCACAGAACACGATTTAAGGCTGATGAACAAGATAATATCATTAACACCAGAACAAAGGCTTACTATGAGATGTGAAGCAGAGATAAGAGATGATTTCAAGGCACATCTGGACAAACTGTTAGAAGATAAACTATATGACCGACACGAAGAACTATATAATGCTTTGAGTAATCACACAGTATCAATGCCAGACCTTGCCTATGGTGTAAATGAATATTATGAAGTGATTACCTCGGCATATAGTGAAATTGAAGTAAATGCTAAAATTGAAGCCGTTGCTATTGTTGGGGGAAATCTTGAAATGGAAAGAATTTAATTAACAAGGAGGAAAGAAAAATGGACGGAATAAAAGAAATGTGCCAGAAAAGACTTCTGGCAGACAACGAAAAAATTATTTATATAATTATTTCAGGTTGTGGGGGCGTGATGTTCTTAAAGCACTTTTACAAAATGCTCGGCAAGGCAGACACCAAACTAATTGAAAGACTTATAGACAATGGTATTATTAAAGTTAAGCAGATAGGAAGAAATAAGGTTATAATAGCCAAGCATACCGCCTATTGCTATTTTGGATTATCAACAAAATCGCCCAGACTAACGAGTAAGCACCTGCTTCACTCTGCCTTACTCTGTGAAATGCTGATACATACCTATTTTGACAACACCGAGAAAATGGTTAAAATCCTACAACAAGGGAACTTCTGCTACTATGCCGTAGAGAATAGCCTTAATTTTCTTAACCGAGTGTATTGCTTTATGAACGGCAAAAGTGCCGACACATCAACACTAAAATTATATCTGGACGAACTTACCGAGAAAACCGAGTTTCTGAAATCAAGCACCAAAGGGCGAAAAGACACCTTGAAGAAAGCCGCCTGCCAGACCACAGACCTATTGATTATGAGAAATAATAATGTTTATGTTCGTTATGCCGACTACACCGAGAACACTCTCCAAGTTCATCTGGCTATATTCTTACACCAGAACAATGCTGACAAACTGACAAGGAACATAAAAAAATCTCTGGAAGCGGTATCGTCAATGTTCTACAGCATACCGACAAGAGTTATCTTTGATGTATATTCTCTTAATGATAAGTCTGGCTATATTGAAAACAAAATTTTCAGACAGTTCCCAGACGAAAATATAAGATTTCATTGGTATAATGTAAAAAATCGTCTCTTTTCTGGAATTGATGTAGAAAAATGGTTATAGTCCGTTTATCTTCCTTATATAATATATAAAGGAAAGGACGGCGGATTAGATATGAAACTGACAAAAGACGAGATTGAATTTCTGGAAGAAATATCAAGAGAGAACTTCCAGAGAGATTTTGAACAATGGGTAGAGAGTATGGAATTTTCTCTGGGGAAAATTTAAGAAATGGCTTTATACTGCGGTATAAGGCTATTTTTTTGTTATAAAATGCCTTGAAATGCTTGTGCTATGGCGGTTTCAAAAATCGTCAAACACTTAAAATTTATATGCCTTTCATTTTCTCCGTATCTTGATAGAAATATGAGATATGAGAGTGATATAATGAAACGAAAGACTAAAATTATGATGATTACTGTTTCAAGCGGTATTTTCAGCACCACCAAAGAAGCAGTAAAAGAAGCCAATGCCTTAAAAATCTGGCTTCAAAGACTATGTGCGAGAAAAGGCTACTCTTGTAAGGCGGTTATTGGGGTTAGTGAATACAATCCAAAAGCAGGGTCAATGACAGTATTACGAACTGGAAAAAGAGGCAGACCAAAAAAGCGATTTGCCAGAACAAACTACTATCTACAAAGCCATAAGACCGCACCACACATACACATTGTGCTATATGGCAATCCTGCTGATATGATATGCTCCCTAATGGCAAACCACCTAAACAACAAATACAAGACCAAAGCAGTATGGTATAATGGCTGCCGAGAGTATATGGAAGAAGCATTGACCTATGTATTAAGGCAATCCCAGACCATACGAACAGTAGAGATAGACGAAAAAGGTGTATTAGCCACCAACAAGCACGGATTTTACACGGCCGTAGAAAAGGCAAACGCCACCATTCAGGCACAAGGAATTAAATTTACACATATAGAAGCACCGACACAACCGAAGAAACAAGGCAATAAAAGATATTCCAGAACACAACAACTAAGAAAAAGATTACAATGTAATATGACTTATATAATATATACCTATCTATTAAGTAAGAGAAAGAATATATATCTGTTAAGAATAGATAAGAAAAGAATATATATCCCACCATAAAACAATAAACATTCAGAAATTATCCTTTTATGCGGAAGAAAATTGACTTTTAAGGAAATATGTGTTATAATAAATTTGTAGTCATTATTTTATGAGGTGCGTTATGAATAAATATTGTAAAAATTGTAATATGAATTTTAGCGATACATTTGAAATATGCCCTTGTTGCGAGGGAGAACTGATAATACAAGACCTTTCACAATCTGAAATAAGTGAGATTGATATTTTAGAAATGCCAGATGATGTATTACTTGATAAATATAAGGACTATCTCAATTCTATTAGAGAACAAGGTTGCCAAATGACAGATAAAGAGTTTATACAAGGATTAAGAGAAGGAAGAAAAGATTCTGTAAGACGCTCATATCCTTCAATACCTGCTTCATCTATACCTGTAACGGCAACTCCAATGATAAAATGCCCTTATTGCCAATCAACTAATACCAAGAAAATTTCCTCAACTGCCAAAGCTGTTAATGTTGCATTATTTGGTATCTTTGGAAACAAGAGAAAGTATCAATGGCATTGTAATAATTGTAATTCAGATTTTTAAAATGTGAGGGAGTCTATAATGAAACTATGTTTAAATTGTTTGACCGAATTATTTGATAGAGATACATCTTGTTGTACTTGTGGAAGTGACACCTTGCTCACCAATGATGAACTAAATAAGATCAGACAAGAAATCAAAACTTCTAGTGGTAAATCATTAGAAAAATTACTGGATGATACAAAATACCAAAAAGTACAAGAGTATATTTTGCTGAAACAAAATAGAGATGAAAAATATCCAGAATTTATTAAATATGAGAACATAAAAGGTCAGGTTAATCCGTCATATAGCACTGTACCGAAAACATCAGCACCAGAAGTGATTTGCCCATATTGTAAATCAACCAACACTAAAAAAATAACATCAACCGAAAAAGCCGTTAATATTGCTTTGTTTGGTATCTTTGGAAATAAGCGAAAACATCAATGGCATTGTAATAACTGTAATTCAGATTTCTAATAAAAGTTAGTATAGGAGAAAACACAATGAAGAAATGCCCAATATGCGATAAGATTTATCGTGATTATGACCAATACTGTATTAAATGTAATTACAAACTACAACATGTTGAAGGTTCAACAGTAGAAGATTATCCACCCGAAGCACACACGCCTTCAACGCCAATCAAATCTACTCCAACAGTTTCTTGCCCTTATTGTAAATCAACAAATACTAAAAAAATAACATCAA
>JAZSAS010000023.1:0-11825 GCA_045602005.1 Clostridia bacterium | reverse complement strand
TCCGGTTGATGCGATTCGGGCCATTTGTAACGATATTTTAGAAACTGAGCCGGTAACAGCGCTGCAATACGGCATTTCAGAGGGTTATGCACCGCTGAAGGAACTGGTTTTAAAGCGTTTGAAGGAAAAGGAACAGATTGGTTCGGAGAATGATGACATCATTATAGTCAGCGGTTCTCAGCAAGGTGCTGACCTGACGGCAAAGGTGCTCCTTAATGAAGGGGACGGGGTTATTTGTGAGGAACCCAGCTTCATTGGCTGCTTAAACACGTTCCGCACCTATAACGCAAAGCTTTATGGTGTGCCAATGAATGAAGACGGCATGGATTTAAATGTGCTGGAGGAAACACTGAAAAAGAATCAGAACATTAAATTGATTTACACCATTCCCACCTTCCAGAATCCTTCGGGCATTACTTCAAGCCTTGAGGTTCGCAAGGGAATGCTGCAGCTGGCACAGAAATATAATGTGGTGATTTTAGAAGATAATCCCTATGGTGAATTGCGTTTTTCCGGGGAGAAAATTCCCACCATTAAATCTATGGACACCACGGGTAATGTTATTTATTTAGGTTCTTTTTCCAAGGTGTTTTCACCGGGTTTGCGTCTTGCATATTTGGTTATGGATAAAGGTGTTATGGAAAAAATTGTGGTTGGCAAACAGGCAACCGATGTACATACCAATGTGTTTTCTCAGATGATTGCGGCACGATATCTCCGTGATTATGATATTGACCAATCTATTGCAAAAAGCTGCGAAATGTATAAGCATCGCTGCGGTCTCATGCTGTCTTGCATGGATCGGTTCTTCCCCGATAAGGTGACCTATACAAGACCGGAAGGCGGTATTTTCATCTGGGCAACCATGCCGAAGGGCACCGACTCCGGCGCGCTGATGCGTGAGGCAGTGGAGCGGAAGGTGGCCTTTGTGCCGGGTAATGCATTTATGACTGATGTGGATGCACCCAGCCATTGCTTCCGCCTGAATTATTCCACCATGAGCGATGAAAAAATTGAAAAAGGCATTCAGATTTTGGGCAATCTGCTGACAGAGCGCCTGTAAGATTGGAGATTATCATGGAACAAAATACAGAAACAAAAAAACGTATTTTTTCAGGCATGCAGCCTTCCGGCGAGTTGACCTTAGGCAACTACCTGGGAGCACTGAAAAACTGGATTCGTTTGCAGGATGACTATGATTGCATGTATTCCGTCATGAACATGCATGCCATCACCGTTCGGCAAAATCCGGCTGAACTGCGAAAGCGGAGCATGGATGTGTTGATGCAGTACATGGCCTGCGGAATTGACCCGGAAAAATCTATTTTGTTTTTCCAGTCTCATGTGTCGGCTCATGCTGAGCTGGCTTGGATATTATCCTGTAACACCCAGATGGGTGAACTGTCACGCATGACCCAGTTTAAGGATAAATCTCAAAAGCATGCCGATAATATCAATGCAGGTTTGTTTACCTATCCGGTGCTGATGGCAGCAGATATTTTGCTGTATCAAACAGATTTGGTGCCGGTGGGTAACGATCAGTTGCAGCACATTGAGCTGACCCGTGACATTGCAAACCGCTTTAACCATCATTATGGAGACACCTTCACCGTGCCGGAGCCCTATATTGGCAAAGCAGGTGCCCGTGTGATGAGCTTGCAGTCACCAGAGAACAAAATGTCGAAATCTGATCCCAACCCTAATGGCTATGTGTGGATTTTAGATTCTGAAGATGTGATTATTAAAAAATTCAAGCGGGCCGTTACCGATTCCGGCAGCGAGGTTCGTGCGGCTGAAGATAAGCCGGGCGTGACGAATCTTTTAACTATTTACTGTGCCGTTACAGGTAAATCCATGGAGGAAGCAGAAAGAGAATTTGCCGGTCAGGGTTATGGAACCTTCAAGCAGGCTGTGGGCGAGGCAGTTGCCGCAGAACTGGCGCCGGTGCGTCAAAAATTTGTAGAACTGTCTAAAGACAAGGCCTATGTTGAAGAGGTTTACCATAAGGGTGCTGAAATGGCAGCACGGATTGCGGCAAAGACCTTGCGAAAGGTTTATAAAAAAGTTGGTTTTATTGCTTAGAAAGGAAATGAACCATGCGTTTAGATAAATATTTAAAGGTTTCCCGCATTATCAAACGCCGAACAGTTGCCAATGAGGCCTGTGATCAGGGTCGGGTGACGGTCAACGGCAATGTAGCCAAAGCGTCTTATGATGTGAAAGAGGGCGATGTGCTGGAGCTTCGATTCGGTGAAAGAACGATGCGTGTACAGGTATTGAAAATCAGCGAGCACGTGGGCAAGGATGCAGCGGCCGAGCTTTATAAGGTTTTACCTTGAGAATAGGAGAGAATCATCATGATGCAGATTTTATTATTCGTTGCTATGATTGGCCTAATCATCTGGGCGTTTGCCACCAACATTCTGTGGGGCTTGTTGCTTTTGGTTGCGGTGCTTTTGTATTTTTGCTTTAAGCAATATGCAGGTTTTTGTGTTGCTATGGCACTCAGACGTTATGGCGAACAGGATATTGACGGTTGCTTCAAATGGTTTTCCCGTGCAGAAAAGAGGGGCATGGATGTTAACCATAAGGTGACTTATGCTTACTGTTTGATGCGGGAAGGACAGGTGGAGCGTTCAGAGGAAATTTTGAATGCTGTTTTGGCATTTCCTCAAAAGGATGAACTGAAAAAGCTGGCAAAATCCAATCATGCGATTTTGCTTTTAAAAACAGGCCGAGTGCAGGAAGCAAAGGAAGAAATGGAAGAACTCTTTCCCACCTATCGGACTTCCGGGTTGTATGGCAGTCTGGGCTATGTGTATATCATAGGCGATGATATGGAAAAGGCTGAGGCATTTAATCTGGAGGCCTATGACTATAATAAGGATAATCCTGTGATTTTGGATAATATGGTGCAGCTTTACATCAAGCTGGGTGACTATGAAAAAGCTTATGTCTATGTGCAGGAGCTTTTAGAAAAAAATCCTGTATTCATCGAGGCCTATTATAATGCGGCGGTGGTGGAAAAGGCACTGGGTAAAATTGAGGATGCCAAGCAACATCTGGAGCATGCCTTAACCATTCGAACCACATTTATCAGCACTGTTAGCCATGAGGAAGTTCAAAGGCTGCTAGAAACACTATAATCATCTGCCGGCTGTGCCGGCAATTTTTTTAACGGAGAAGGCTATGGATAAAAAATCACTGATCACACTTGAATTTGATAAAATATTATCCAGACTGGCAGAGTATACCCAAAACGACCCTGTGCGGGAACGGATTTTGACTCTTGCGCCAACGGCATCCTTAGAGGAGGCACGTTTGTGGCAGGGACAAACCACAGAAGCGGTGAGTATCATTTTGCGTCGGGGGAATCCGCCGGGTATGCAGATAAAGGACGTAACAGCGGCAATTCTCAGGGCAGAGCGTGGCGGCTCTTTGACGATGGGCGAGCTGCTGGCTGTTTCCGGCGTTGCCAAAACTGCCCGGGCACTAAAACGATATTTAGAAGATGACAAAGCCCAAGAGGCAGGGAGCATTCATGAGCTTGCTGTTATATTAGACCCTTTGAGGCAGGTTTCCGACCGGATTGACGAGGCCATTGTCAGTGAGGACGAAATGGCAGACAGTGCCAGTGCGGCATTGTTTCAAATTCGGCGAAAGAAGAAATCGCTGGCAGGTAAAATTCGTGACACCCTGCAGGAAATGATTAGCTCGCCTAAATATCAAAAGGCTCTGCAGGAGCCGATTGTTACCATGCGAGGCGACCGGTATGTGTTGCCGGTGAAAGCAGAGAGTAAAAATGAAATCAAGGGCATTGTTCACGATGCTTCGGCTTCGGGTGCAACCTTGTTTATTGAGCCAATGTCGGTGGTTAGCATCACCAATTCTCTAACAGCTCTGGATGCTGAAGAAAAAGAGGAAATCACACGGATTTTATATGAGCTTTCTGCCTTTGCAGCAGAATATCAATCTGAAATCCGGAGCAACCTTTCTGCATTATATGAACTGGATTTTCTGTTTGCCAAAGCAAAACTCTCCCTTTTACAAAATGGCGTAGAGCCGGTGCTGAACGATGAGGGTATTGTGAACATTCAAAAAGGCCGTCATCCGCTGTTGGCCCCTGAAAAGGTTGTGCCTGTAGATATATATTTAGGCGAAGAATTTGATACACTGGTCATCACCGGTCCCAACACAGGCGGAAAAACCGTGTCACTGAAAACATTGGGGTTATTGTCTTTAATGGCGGCCAGCGGTCTCCATGTGACAGCCGGTGAGCATAGCCATTTGGCAGTGTTTGAAGATGTATTTGCCGATATTGGTGACGAACAAAGCATTGAACAAAGCCTCAGCACCTTTTCTTCTCATGTGGTGAATCTGGTGAGCATTTTAGACCGTGTGAATGAAAAAAGTTTGGTGTTGGCCGATGAACTGGGTGCCGGAACCGACCCCACTGAGGGTGCGGCACTGGCCATTGCTATTTTAGACTATGTTCGGAGCCGGGGTGCCAAAGCAGCAGCCACCACCCATTACAGTGAACTGAAACTATATGCTCTGTCAACCGAGCGGGTGGAGAATGCCTCCTGTGAGTTTAATATTAAAACCCTTTCGCCTACCTATCGACTTTTAATCGGCGTGCCGGGCAAGAGTAATGCCTTTGCCATTTCCCGTCGATTGGGGCTGGGTGAAGAAATTTTACAGCGTGCAGGGGAATTGTTAAACAATGAGAATGTTCAGATGGAAGACGTGCTGGCCCGGCTTGAGAAAAACCGCCAGAAAGCAGAGGAGCAACGGCGCCAGGCAGAAACCATGCGCCGTGATGCAAAAAGTCTTCGTGAGGGATTAAAAAAAGACCGCAGCGATTTAGACCGTCAGCGAACAAAAATATTAGAAGAAGCAAGAACCGAGGCATTGCGGATTTTAGAGGCGGCAAAGGATGAGTCCCAGCGTGCCTTAAAAGAAATTCGCTCTATTCGAGATCAAGCAGCCTTAAAGGAGGCATTGCAACAGGCAGAGGCGGCCAAAACGGCTTTGCGTGAAAAGCAGGATCAGCTTGCCGGCAAGGGACAAAAGCCCCAAAAACGAGCAGGCAAGCCGCCAAAGAATTTAAAACCCGGCGACACTGTGCAGATTTTATCGTTAGACCAAAAGGCAACGGTGCTGTCGGCTCCTGATGCTTCAGGCAATGTTCAGGTGCAGGCGGGTATTATGAAAATTAAAGCCAACATTGAGGATTTGCAGCGGGTTCAAGACACGGAGAAAAAACAGCAACATTCCTTTGTGTCCCGCAACACCTCCGGAACGATTCATGCCAAAACAGAAATTGATTTGCGAGGCATGACCCTGGACGAAGCCTTAATTTCAGTAGACCGGTTCATTGACCAGGCTCTTTTGGGCAATCTTCAGAACATCACCGTGATTCACGGCAAGGGCACCGGTGTTTTGCGAAAGGGTATTACGGATTATTTGCGGCAGCACAGAATGGTTAAAAGCTTTCGTGCAGGGCAATTAGGTGAAGGCGACACGGGGGTAACGGTTATAACCTTAAAATAAGGCAATAAAAAAGGACGGCTGACCGTCCTTTTTTGGTGTGCTCTATTTTTTTGATTCTAAGGTTTTAATTTTGTCACGAAGCTTGGCAGCATCTTCAAAGCGAAGCTCAGCAGCGGCCAGTTTCATTTGTTCAGAGAGAATCTCAATCTGTAGATTAATGTCCATGCTTTTGTTCAGTTTTATTTCTTTCACCGATTCATCCGGCGCAGAGTCTGTGGCATAGAGCACATCACGAATGCTTTTTTCAATGGTTTTCGGTGTAATATTATTTGCCTCGTTATAAGCCATTTGCTTTTCTCTTCTGCGTTTTGTTTCCTCCATGGCACGCTTCATGGAGCCGGTGATGGTATCGGCATATAAAATCACCCGTCCACGCACATTTCTGGCTGCACGGCCAATGGTTTGAATGAGAGAGGTTTCAGAGCGAAGAAACCCTTCTTTATCTGCATCTAAAATGGCGATTAAAGAAACTTCGGGAATATCAAGCCCCTCACGCAGTAAGTTAATTCCCACTAAAACATCGAAAAGACCGGCTCGCAAATCACGGACAATTTCCATTCTTTCAAAGGTTTTAATCTCGGAATGCAGGTATTTCACCTTAATGTCCATTTCCCGGAGATAATCTGTCAAATCCTCTGCCATTTTCTTTGTCAGGGTGGTAATCATGGTTTTGTCACCCTGCTCGTTTTGCTTATGAATTTCACTGATTAAATCGTCAATTTGCCCCTTTATAGGGCGAACGGAAATTTCGGGGTCTAACAGTCCTGTGGGGCGAATCACCTGTTCGGCAATTGCGGTGGCTCGCTCCCGCTCATAATCTGTCGGTGTGGCACTGACATACACCACCTGATTCAACCGGTCATTAAATTCAGCAAAATTTAAAGGACGGTTATCAAAAGCAGAGGGCAAACGAAAACCGAAATTCACCAGTGCCTCTTTTCGGGCACGGTCGCCGTTATACATGGCACGCACCTGAGGAATGGTCACGTGGGACTCGTCTACCATCAGCAGAAAATCATCAGGAAAGTAGTCCAGCAATGTGAAGGGTGCAGAGCCGGGAGCACGGCCACTAATGTGGCGGGAATAGTTCTCAATTCCCTGACAAAAGCCGATTTCCCGCATCATTTCAATATCATAGTTGGTGCGTTGCTCAATGCGTTGCGCCTCCAGCAACATATCGTGTTCTTTAAAATAGCGAATGCGTTCTTCAAGCTCCGCCTCAATGGTGGCAATGGCTCGTTCTCGTTTTTCCGGTGTGGTAACATAGTGAGAGGCGGGATAAATAGCAACGTGCTTGCGAACACCCAGAATTTCTCCAGTGAGCACATCAATTTCACTAATGCGGTCAATTTCATCCCCAAAAAATTCCACCCGAATGGCATGTTCTGAGGTGCTGGCAGGGAAAATTTCCAAAACGTCTCCTCGCACACGGAATTTACCACGAATGAAATTTATATCATTTCGCTCAAACTGAATGTCAACCAGTTTTTTCAGAATCTCTTCCATGGGTTTGACCATGCCGGGGCGGAGAGAAACCACCAGTTCATTATAGTCAATGGGGTCACCCAGTCCATAAATGCAGGAAACGCTGGAAACAATAATTACATCCCGCCGTTCAAACAGGGCACTGGTGGCACTGTGGCGCAGTTTGTCAATCTCGTCGTTCACTGAAGAGTCTTTTTCAATGTAAGTATCCGTTGCCGGAATGTATGCCTCAGGTTGATAATAGTCATAGTAAGACACAAAAAATTCTACGGCATTGTGTGGAAAAAATTCCTTAAATTCTGCACAAAGCTGCGAGGCCAATATTTTATTGTGGGCCAGAACCAGGGTGGGACGGTTCACTTTTTCAATGATGTTTGCCATGGTAAAGGTTTTGCCGGAACCGGTTACACCCAGCAGAATCTGCTCCCTGTCGCCCGCCAATATGCCCCTGGAAAGCTGCTCAATGGCTTGGGGTTGGTCACCCGTGGGGGCATAGTCAGAAATCAGTTGAAAATCCATAATGCACCTCGAATCGTTGGAATGTCATTTCTATTATAGTCTGTTTTTTTTAGATTTTCAATACCTGTAAATAGAAATCTTGGGAAATCACACTTTTTCTTGTGATGCATATAGTGTAATATATGGCAAAAGGAGGAGGCGGATTTTCGTGAGGTTTAAGTATCGACTGTGGGGAATGGTGGCAACAGCCTTTTGTCTGGGCGTGTTTGCCGGCATGATTCTGCCGCCGGTTTGGCTGGTGATTGTAGAGGGCCTCATGATTGTGTTTATCACCTTTTGCTGGATGTGCAGCTAACAAAAAAGGAGTGTCGTGTATGAAAGTCGTGGTCGTTAAATTTCCCAAACTGATTAACAACATTTTAAAATCCTTCCTCAAAATCAAATGAAAAATAGGGCCGTTGCATACAATATGTGCAGTGGCCCTGTTTTCATGTGTATAGCGGATAAAAAGCGATTTTCTTCATGGCCTTGGTGCACATGTTTTTATTGTCTTTTTAAGCCGGATATGGTATAATGAGTTTGCAAAGCAAACTCAATGAATTGCCTTGCGGCGTGAATTGAAATCTAAAGATTTCATGAATTGAGCCTTGTGGCTCATGAATTGTGCTTACGCACATTAAAGGCAATTCAATTCATGTTGCTTGCAACAATTCATGGCAGAATGCCAATTCATGACAACGAAGTTGTCAATTCATAGCCCTCCTTGTGTAAAGGAGGGTGGCACGCAGAGCGTGACGGGAGGATTGTAAAAGGAAAAAGAGACAACCCCTCAGTCAGCTTCGCTGACAGCTCCCCTTACACAGAGGAGCCTTTAATAATTGTCATCTAAACCATTCACAGGCTATATAATATAAGTAATCATGTTTAGTCTGTTTATTTCGGAAAGGAGAAAAATAATGAGAATATGTGTCTACGGTGCGGCGTCACCGACGATTGATCAGGAATATATCAAGCAGGTGGAACAAATGGGTAAGGTTATGGTTGAGCGAGGCCACTCGCTAGTGTTTGGCGGCGGTGGCAACGGTCTGATGGGAGCTGCGGCACGGGGTGTGCGTTCAGCAGGAGGGCATATTTTAGGTGTCATCCCTAAGTTTTTTGATGATGAATCAGTAGAAGAAATTTGCGACTTCTGTGATGAACTGATAGAGCCTGACACCATGCGTGAACGTAAACAGATTATGGAAGACAACGCCGATGCATTCATTGTTACACCGGGCGGAATCGGAACATTTGAAGAGTTTTTTGAAATTCTGACTTTAAAGCAGTTATGCCGTCATAATAAGCCAATTGCAATATATAATCTGCAAGGTTATTATGATGAACTGGAAAATGTCATGAAAAGTGCGGTTAAAAAGAATTTTATTAAGGAAAACTGCATGGATTTATATACGCTTACAGACGATTTGGACACATTATTTGCCTATCTTGAAAAGCCTGTCGAGGGAACAAGAATTATCAAGGAATTAAAAGACGGTTAATCTAGAAGTGAAAATAATCTGTTGCTACATGACAAGAATGATAACTTTAAAAAGTTGTCATTCTTGTATGTTATAATGAGTTTGCAGAGCAAACTCAATTCATAACCCTCCTTGTGTAAAGGAGGGTGGCACGCAAAGCGTGACGGGAGGATTGTAAAAGAAAAAATGAAACAACCCCTCAGTCAGCTTCGCTGACAGCTCCCCTTACACAGTGGAGCCTTTGATAAGTGGCATCTAAATCGTTCACTCATTCTATAATGATTTCAAGAAAAGCTTGAAATCGTTGATATAAATCTCTTGCGAGATTTTCGATATGTTGCTATCACAAATACAATTAAATTGTTTAGGGGTTTTAACGGATAGTTTGTCGAATAATGTCGATAAGACACAAGGGTGCTTTATATAAATTAGATTTGTAAGTGAGATGATTTTATGGCGGACATTTATATTTATGTGTTATTGTGCTTCTTTGCTCCAATAGGTATATTTTGCTTGTTTTGGATTTTTAAAAAGCCTTTCTGGAGTACAGTTGTTTATTTGCCCTTGTTGTTGTATTCGGTCATACAAAATGTATTTTTGCTTGGTACATATAAGGGGTTTTGGGAAGAAATAAAATCATTTTTACACAGTGAAGCTATTCTAGCAGTATATCTTATTTGGATACCAAGTATTATAGGCTTTTTGTGTATGAATATAATCTATTTTATGATTCAAAAAATCAAAGCCAAAAAGAAGAATGAGCGACAAAACTAATTTGTTTGTAATTTTTTGTCCTGACTTAACACAAAATACAAATTCAAATGTCCCATGTTGTCGAAAGGAAATAGAAACAATGAAAAAGATTTTAATTGTTATTTTAGTGTTGCTTTTTGTTTTTGTATTTATAAGAATTACAACCTCGACATATGAAAACATAAAACGCAGGCACAACGTGCATATGTTTTCAATGTTTGAATGCCCAATGCTATCGAAAAAGTAAACTTACATTTGGGAGAACGATTAACATGGATATTACACAGACTTTTTATGATAATTTAGCTTCTCAATATGACAAGCTTTTTCTTGATTGGCAAGCTACGACACAAGAACAAGCTTTAATGTTGGACAAGATTTTTCGAAATAATGGATTTGATGATGCTGCTAAAATTCTCGATTGTGCATGCGGAATAGGGACACAATCAATAGGGCTTGCGGCTCTTGGATACAATGTGACTGCTTCTGACATCAGTGAAGCTGAACTAAAAGAGGCAAGACAGCGAGCTATAAAAAACAATGTAAAGATTTGTTTTGAAAACGCTGACTTTTGCACTTTATCGAAAACTTTTTCGCAAAAGTTTGACATTATTATTGCCATGGATAATGCTTTGCCGCATATGCGCTCAAAGAGTGCGTTGGAAACTGCCATTCAAAGTATCATAAGCCGAATTGTGACGGGTGGCATGTTTGTTGCCAGCATCAGAGATTATGATGCGTTGCTTATGGATAAACCTCCATATTCTCCGCCATATATACATAAGACAGACAAAGGGCAGCGAGTATCTTTTCAAACATGGAACTGGAACGGTGACTGTTACAAACTTATTCAGTACATTATTGAAGATGATGAAACTCTAAAAACAAGTAAATTTGAATGTGAATACAGGGCTGTTCGCAGAGAAGAATTGACAAATTTGCTTATTTCGAGTGGTTGCAGTAGTGTGGTATGGCAATTCCCTGAAGAAACAGGTTTTTATCAACCAATTGTAATTGCAAAGAAATAATGTTTTTGATTTCTAACCTGACATGAGAGTATCATGACCTCGTTAATACTGACGGGAAACAGTTTATTTATATTTGTTAAACAGAGGTGGAAACCATGAAAAAAATCATACTTTTTTTGATGCTATTTGCAATCTTTTTTTGTAACACTGCATTTGCAGAAAATGCCGGCATTTCAGAATGGGCGGTGCCGGAGGTAACGGAGGCTGTTCGACTGGGGATTGTCCCTGAGGATATGCAACAAAACTATCAGGAGAACATGACAAGAGGGGAATTTGCAAAAATTTCTGTTTTGTTTGTGGCATATCAATTAAATATGGATTTTGAAGATGCAATGAATTGGTATTTGGAAACACATGTGGATGGTCATGGAAACAAACTGCAATTTAAAACAGACAGTTTTCATGATATTAATAATTCTGACCATGCTTATTATATCAGGTGGGCAAACGCTTTGGGCATTGTGAAGGGGCGAAGTGAAGGTTTGTTTGAGCCTGATGCTCCTATCACCCGTGAAGAAGCCGCAACAATGCTTTTGCGTGCATATTTTTGCTATGGCAGCGGTGTGAAACTTGGTCCTGAGAGCATGGGTGTGGATGCGTTTGCTGATGCTTTGCTGATTTCTCCGTGGGCGGATATGGCTGTGCGGTATATGTATCAGTGGGGTGTTATGAAGGGTATTTCAGAAGCGTATTATTCACCGAAAACAACCTACACAAAAGAGCAGTGTTATGTCACACTTTTGAGGCTTGATAAGGTTGACAACTGATATATGATAACTTTACTGAACAGAGAAGAATTTCTTGCGTGTTTTTATATGAAGATGAAGAAACGGCCGGCACCAATCGGTGCCAGCCGTTTTATCTTTAGAACTCAGCAGTCGCAGTCTTTGTCGCCGCCGTAGCTACGTTCACGGCCGTAGCTACGTTCACGGCCGTAGGGAGTTTCACAGCCGCAACCGTTGTTTGCTTCCAGCAGGTCGTTAATCATGCAGCGAACCTTGTCAGCAATAGCTTCTGCACAGGCAGCAGC
>JAZSAS010000022.1:0-11884 GCA_045602005.1 Clostridia bacterium | reverse complement strand
GCTTTAAGACAGTTCCTTCGTCCCGAATTCTTGGGCAGGGTTGATGAAATTATTGTTTTCAATCAGCTTACAAAGAAAGATTACGAAAAAATCTCAAAGCTTCTTATTGATGAATTTGTACCCTCTCTCAGAGATAAGGGTATAAAGCTTGTTGTCGAAGAGGATGTGCCTTCCGTTGTTGCCAACGATGCAGACGGCGGTGTAAGAGGTGCCCGTGATATAAGACACACCATAAGAAAAGCTATTGAAGATCCCATTGCCAATATTCTTGTTGCAAATTTCGACAGGGTTATCAATGAAATCCGTGTATCCGTGCACGAGGGAAAAATAGTTGTTTCGCACAGCTAAAATTTTCAAAAAAAGTATTGACAATACGGAGTTTAGGTGATATACTTAACTCCGTTATGCGGGTGTAGTTCAGCGGTAGAATCCCAGCCTTCCAAGCTGGTCGTGTGGGTTCGACTCCCATCACCCGCTCCAGAAAAAGCGACTTGTTTCGACAAGTCGCTTTTTCAATGAAATTCGTTCCTGCGGAACGAATGAAATATTGCACAGCAATATGAAATACGCTTTGCGTATGAAATATTTGCTTCGCAAATGTTATGGAACGAATTTTATTTCACATTCGGCGTATGCCGAATATTTCATAATCCGCCAGGATTATTTCATATCGAGCAAAGCGAGATATTTCATTAATACCACTAACAGTAAAATTATATTGTTCTTGCAATAGAAAGGCAACATCTTTTGATGTTGTCTTTTGTATTTACATGGGATTAGAACCCGAGAAGAGGGGCGACGTAGCAGACGAAGAGCAAGGCGATTCGTAGTTATATCACCTCATGATAAGTCTTATGTCATATTTTTTAGTATCTCTAGTTCATTTTCTTCAAAGTCATCAAAAAAAGTAAGATATATCACATTATCAAGAATAAATTCGTTTCCTGAAGTAATATATATTTTAACCATATTATTTCCATCCACAACAGCACAACCATCATCAGCAACAACATACAACTTGTTCTCTGAAATTTTATAGTTTTTAACAGTTCCCAATAACGATGTCCTTTTGTTATCTTTAACATACTCTAATTTATTTCCCGACTTATAGTGATTTATTTGAATAGTAAAATCACCCCATAGCACTTTATTAAACTCATCACCAAAATCCAATGTCCGCTCATAATCCAATCTATTGTCTATCCATATTAACATTTGATTAGCAATCTTATGTCTACAGGTAAGCACGGTACTCACTATAGCCATAAAACAAAGCAGTATAAGAATCAAGAGCTTGCTTTTTTTCAACAAAATCATCACCTCATTGTATAAAATTCTACGGTAATCTTATAGGGATTAATAGCACCTAACAATTGAGAAATTGCTGCTGCATCATTTGCCACCGTACCTATTCCCGATTGTGTTGACCATCCACCATTATCGTCCATAAATGTTTGCATTTCCGTGAAATCATAGATATCTGTCATTTTCGCTTGTACAATCCATTTTCCATTACTTTGTAAAGAGCCGTTAACATGTATTGTAGATTTATGAATCGAATAATACAAATCACCAGTTTTAAACTTGACACCTTCTAAATCTTGGTCTATTTTTCCATTTGTTGATGATTTAATTGCGGCATCCAGTTTTGATAAATAGGCAGAATCATTATTTATTAAATTGGCAATTCTTGAATCGTTTCCACGCCATATATCACTTGGATTATCTTGAAGTGAGTGTTCTAACATCCAGGCTGATGTTAAATAACCCCATTTTTCTCGTAGAAGATGTTGTGCTCCAAATCTCCAAATCTCTCGCTGTATATTTTTTTGTGCCGCATCAACAACTCTGTATTTTGCCATTTCAGCTTCATAAATTGCGTTATACATATCACGTATACAATCTGCAAACCAATTTGTCCCAGAAGATCTAACATGATTAACAGAAATGCCATCACTAATAATATAGACCACCTGTCCTGTGCCGTCTAAAATACCAATACGACAGTTGCAGTTGGGATGCATAGGTGCAAAATTTTCTCCTACCCGTGCCTCGTTAATAGAAAAAACTTGACCCTCCAGATTGTTACAATTATCACAGTTTTCTCCCTCTGTGAGCAAGCAGTAATGGGTAAACCCCACATCCTGATAGTCCCATAATACCATATAATTTTTCATTTGTAAAGTCGAGACAGAAAGCAGTTTTGAAAGCACTTCCATTCGCTTTCTAAGTACCGGTCGCACCGCCTGAATCACCTCCCACTGCGTGCAACCCCATAACGTTTCCCTTGGAAGTTGTTTGATAATTTGCCGCACGGTGACCATAGCTGCTTCATCTAAATCTTTCCGCAATTGTTCTGTGTAAATTTTTGCACGGTCACCATATTGGTTTAATCTCTGCAAGGATACGCTATCCAGCTCCAGCTCTTCATAAAATCTCGTCATCCTGTCTAGTAGTTTTGCCATCAAGACATCATAGGATGCTTCTGAACTTTTTTGCATGCCGTAACTTGCAATAATGTCTTGCAACACCAACCGCTCTAAAACTTGCACTTTGTTTTCGAATAAAATTTTGTTCATTGTTTCTCCTTTCTTTTATTTTTTCTTCTGGCGGCTGTATTGCACCATAAAAATTTTTCCCAAAATGCAAAGTGCTAAAATTTGCATCTCCATGCATTTTTTTACCATAGAAAATGTAAAAAAGCTACAATACAGATTCTTCCGTATCGTAGCTTGTAAAATAGTTGTGTATATGAATGGCAGTGCTCCCTCTCCGTCAAGGAGAAAAGTCACATGATAATGTGGCTTTTCTTTTTGTTCGCTTCTCTTTTCATTTTCTGCACTCTTCTCTTCTTTTAAAACCATCCAAAGAATCTATAGAGACTCAAAAAACAGTGTAGTGAATAATAAATTGCTTTTTCTCTATACACAATTTTCCTGCGTGCCGTTGCATTGCATTTTATATGTCTGGGGAGAAACGCCCTTTATTTTTTTAAAATTACGATAAAAGGTAGAAAAGTCGTTATACCCGCACAAACCGTAAACCGCTGTAATCTTATAGCCTTGTTTAATATATTCTTCTGCTTTTTGAATGCGAAGCTTGTTCAAATAACTGTTAAAGGTATAACCGGTTACATTAGAAAAAATCCTGCAAAAACAGCTTTTAGACATAGCCGAACGTCTGGCAATTTCTTCTAAAGAAATCTCTTCAGTAAAATTATTTTCCATATATTCAATACAATGCAGAATAAATTGCTTGTTGTTTTCAAAATGATCAGATATGTTCTCATCAATCGTCTCAAAATATCCCCGCACAAGCATGGTCACTAACAAAAGCGCATAGGCTCTAATTGTTTCGTCATATCCAAATGGTTTTAGATTGAATTCCTTTAAAATATGTTCCATAATGTTTTCAACATAAAATATTTCTTCAGAAGCAAGAGAAACTTTCGGACGAATGCTGCGGGTTTTCTCCGTTTGCAAATTCCGCAAAAAGGTTACCGCCAAACGGTTATTCTGATTTGGGTCACCCAGAAAGTTTGGCATAAAAGAAAACGAGTAAAACACCGTTCCGGGCTGAGGGGTAATATAGTGGATGGTTTGAGGCGGAATGATACACATATCACCCTGGGTGAGATGTGCAGAGTCATTTTCCACAAAATGTGTCAGGCTTCCCTTTGCTATATAATAAACCTGAAAATAATCATGGGTGTGGGGTTTTTTTGCTTCTAATGTATTTTCAACCTTATGAATATGAAATCCGTCATTAGAATTTCGATAATATGATAATACAAAATTTTTAATATCCACAATATCAAACCTCCTTATTGATATTATATCATCTTTTAAAACAAAATGCAATAAATAAAGCACAAAATGCAATGTTTTTACCATTTTTTTGTGATAAAATGATAATACTTATTATGAACGGAGGTTTGGTTATGAAAATTGTATCACTTTGCGGACTGTTGGGATACGGTTACAGCGAAGAGGCGCTTAACATTGCTTTTTCCGAAAAAGTTGACTATGTTGGCGTTGACGCCGGTTCAACAGACCCTGGCCCCTATTATCTGGGAAGCGGCAAATCCTTTACAGACAGAAACGCTGTTAAAAGAGATTTGGCGTTAGCCATGCCAAAGGCTCTTGAACAGAAAGCACCGTTTATTATAGGAACAGCAGGCGGTGCTGGTGCAAAAGAGCACACCGATTGGCTCGTTGACATTATTAAAGAAATCGCCAAAGAACAAGGCCTTTCCTTTAAGCTTGGTGTGATTTACAGCGATGTCGACAAAGAGTATGTACTTGAAAAGTTAAATGCGGGAAAAATTATTTCCATGAGCGACACCTTCCCCTTAGATGTCAAATCTGTGGAAGAATCGGAGAGAATTGTCAGCCAAATTGGTGTGGCACCGATTTTAAAGCTTCTGGAAGAAAAGACAGACATCATTGTGGCAGGTCGTGCATGTGACACTGCTATTTATGCTGCCCCCTGTATTTATGAAGGTTACAACGAAGCGCTTGCTTTTCATATGGCAAAAATCATGGAATGCGGTGCTATGTGCTGCGAGCCTGTAGCAGCTGCTGATGTTATGCAGGGATATATGTATGAGAATTATTTTGAACTGCGTCCTGCAAGTCCCGCCAGAAAATGTAGTGCTGAGCGTGCCGCAGCACACACCATGTACGAGCAGACAAATCCCTTCTTAATCTTTGAGCCCGATGGCGTTATTGACCTGAAAAATTCTACTTTCGACCAGATTGACGAGAGAACCGTTAGAATTTCAGGTGCTACTTTTGAAGAAGCAAAGAAAAAAACGCTGAAATTAGAAGGCGTTAAAAAGGTAGGCTACAGAACCGTCTGCATTGGTGGAATTTATGACCCTGTGACCGTAGAAAACTTTGACTTTATTGAAAAAACGGTTACAGAATTTGTGAAGAAAAACACAACCGCAGGTGCCGATGACTACACACTTTCCTTCAGAAGATACGGCGGTGCCGAATCAAACCTGGGTGTGGTTATTGATGCTGTGGGTAAAACACAGGAAATTGCCGATACCATTTGTTCACTCGCCCGCTCCAGAATGCTTCACTGTGACTACACGGGAAGAAAATCAAGTGCCGGCAATGTGGCTTTCCCGTTCTCCCCGTCAGACATTCATGTTGGTGCCGTTTATGAGTTCAGTGTGTTCCACTTGGCAAAGGTAGATTCTCTCAGTGAAACCGCTGTCATAAAAACAGAGGAGGTAGGAAAATGAAGCTGATTGATATTGCAAAAATTCTGCGCAGCAAAAATGCAGGTCCGCTTTTTATTACCTTTGACCTAATGTTCAAAAACAAAGAGGATATGGAGCTTGTTTTAAACAACCTGAAAAAAGAGGACGTTGCCAAGGCATATGACACCAAAGAAGAACAAATTACCATTATCTCTTATGAAATTGTTAATTCAATTAAAATAACTTTCCCCAGAAAGCACATTAGCGGAAGTATCGCTGATGATGATGTTTATGGTTGCCAGCAGCATATTCCCCTGGCAAATATTGAAATATAGAGGTGAAATTGAATCATGATTAAAACGGAAGTATATGAACAAGTCCTTTTCGAAACCATTAAAAGAGGCGCAACAGAAATATCTCCCGATGTTAAAACCGCCTTTGAAAAAGCGATTGAAAAGGAAAGTAATGTTGAGGCTAGAAAGGGCTTAATGGCAACGCTAGACAGCATGGAAATGTCAGCTAAGCGTGAAAATCCCCTTTGTGTAGACACCGGCTGGCCGATTTTCTATTTTAAAGTAGGAAATCAGTGTGAGTTAGAGGGCGGTTTTGTTGAACTTGAGAATGCAGCAAGACGTGCTGTGGCTCGTGCAACTGAGCTTGGCTATCTCCGTGCAACAATGAAGCACCCGCTGACAGGATATGACCCGGGTAATAACATTGGTATGAACATCCCCGATTTTACATATCAGTTTGTTGATGGCGACTTCATTGAAATTTCTTATGCAGCAAAAGGTGGCGGCAGTGAGTGTTTTGGTGGTACAAGACACAGAATTGTTGCATTTGCTGACGGAATTAAAGGAATTGAGAAGTTTGTTATAGACAGCTTTGTGGCTTCCACCCGTGCAGGTGCGGTTTGCCCCCCCTCTGTTTTGGGTATCGGCATTGGCGGCACGGCAAACGTTGCAGCAAATCTTGCTAAAGAAGCTGCATGTTTGAGAACTGTTGGTTCTAAACATCCTGACCCGATGTTTGCAAAGATTGAAGAAGATTTATACAAGGCGTTGAACAGCCTTGGCATTGGCATTTTAGGTTCTGGCGGCGATACGTCAGTGCTTGCCGTAAACGTTGAGTATGCTTACACACACATTGCGGGCATTGCCTGTGCAACAAGCACCAACTGCATGGTTGCACGTCGGGCTTCTTCTCGCATTGATGCAAATCAAACGGTTACAAAAATGATGAGTCCCAACTGGTTTGGCGACAGATAAAAAAAGGAGGCGAAAAGCAATGGCAGAATATCATCTGACAAGTCCTCTTTCCGAGGATGATGTTAAAAAATTAAAAATCGGCGATACTGTATATATAAGCGGAGAGGCTTTCACCTGCCGCTCAAGACTTCAGAAATATATTTTTGATGAAGGCAATGTGCTTCCCTTCTCCACAGAAGGCAGAAATATTTTGATTCATAACGGTCCGATTGTCATTAAAGAAAACGGCAAATGGAAGCTCGTTTCCTTCATGCCCACCTCCAGCATTCGCTTTGAAAAATGGGGCGCCCGGAGTGTTGATAAATGGAATCTACGAATGATTGTGGGAAAAACCACAATGGGTCCCGAAACAATGGCAATGATGAAGGAAAAGAAATGTGTGCACGTTTCCCCAAGATCGGTTAGCCCTAATCTTTGGATTGACTCCATTGAAGTGCAGGACGTGTATCTGTATGATGAATTAGGCAGAATTGAAGCCGCTTGGTTCTTTAAGCTGAATGATATCGGCCCGTTCATTGTTGACATTGATGCAGAAGGTAATAATTACTTTGATGAGCTGGATGGTAAAATTGCAGCGAAGAAGGAAGAGGCCTTAAAAGAACTTGGCATTGATTCTTCATTTGAGTTCACCAAGCTTTATTAAAAAGCCGCTGCGGTCTACGATAAGTTACCGTCAGACAAAAGGAGCTGTGACGAAAGTCACAGCTCCTTTTTTAACATGTTTAAAATAATACGCCGTTTACATATCCTGAAAGCTTATTTTTCTGCATGCAACGCATTGAGCAATTTAATGTTTTCAGCAATCAGATGATTTCCTAAAGAATCTACAAAGCTGGGCGTGCTGGCTGCATGGAAAGATTCCACTTCATAGCCGCCATGAGGAATCTGTTCTTCTGTGGGAAGATATGCATAGCTTCCGCCGGTTAAGCCCAGAAGCAGTGTTTCCCCGTAAGGAGACTGCTCTCTTAAAGCCATTGCAAAATCGCAGAATGCCTCGAAAGGATAAGGCACTAAAGCAAGGTCATCCAGTGCAATAACAGTTTGCACGGTATCTTTTCCCTTGGGGAATTCCTGACCTGTCAAGTGCATGTTTTTCAAATTCTGCAGCTGTGCATATCTGGCAAGGCTGGTATCTGTCAACACGCTGGGATCACCAATAGATTCAATTTCCTGATTGATTTCCTCCAGTGTAGGCGGTGCAACATAGGGGAAAAGAATGTGCCCGATTTTAACTGACAGGGTCGGCATCTTAAACTCACTGATAGAAGCCAGTGCTTCTTTTGCACTTTCTGCAGCCATGCCGCCGATTTCTTCAAGGCTTGCCTCTGTGGCAGCCGTTCTGCCGTTGGAAAGTCTCGGACCAACGTTACCCTCTGCACCGTTGATGAACATGCAGTTTGCGCCTGTTTCGGCCTTCACTCTGTCAATCATCACACCCGGCCAGTCTCTTGTGATTGAGAAATTGGAACCTGCCACAGTAGGATGTGTTGCAAAATGGACAATGGTGCCCAGGTTTTTGCCACTGGTATTTTTAAAGGTAATCACCGTCATGGTGGGATCATAAGGTCCGTCAGGATTCTGTCCCAGAATAACCTCGCCGTCTTCAGCGATTTCACGTCTGTTAACGCCGGCCATACACTTTGCTGTTCCAACACCCATCACAGCAGGCTCTAAGGAATCTAAAGCCTGGCGGGCAGCCTTAATGCTGGCAGGAACCAAGGTGTTATTAATATAGTTTAAATCTGCTTCACCCCAGCCCACAGAGGTGCGTGTTAAGGGACCGGAATGGGTGTGAATTGCGGAAAACATGATGTTTTCATATGTAACACCTGTTGCTTCTGCAATCTGTTTTCTGATTTCACTGCATTGGTCCATATTAAAGGAGCACAGCTCTGCGCTGATGAGAAGCACCGTCTCTTCGCCCTGTTTAAGAGCAACAACGCCTACCTCCAGCGGATCTAAAACTCTTTCTGCATGACGTTCTCTGGGATAACCATAGAGCAAGCAACCCAGCTCAGGTGTTACATCCTCTTTCGCCATGCCCATTTGAAATTCTTTCATTATATTCGTCCTCCTTTTACTACAAAAGCAATGATATTTTATTTCTCAGCATACATCTCGTTGAGCAATTTCACATTCTCTTCAACTGAATATTTATCCAAATAGTCTACAAAGCTGGGAACAGTTACCGCACGGAAAGAGCCAATCTCGTAACCGCCATAGGGAATCTGATCCTCTGTGGGCATGTAGCCGTAGCTTCCGCCGGTTAAACCCAGAAGCAGTGTTTCACGATAAGGAGACTTCTCTCTTAAATTCATTGCAATGTCACAGAATGCCTCAAAAGCATAAGGCACCAGCGCAAGGTCATCCAGTGCAATAACAGTCTGTGTGAACTCCTTCTTTGTAGCAAAGGGTTCTCCGGAGTCATAAACTGCTTTTATTTTGTGCAACTGAGAATATTTGGTGATATCTGTGTCAATCAACTTGCTGGGGTCACCCAGTTCCTCAATTCCCTTCAGTACTTCTTCCAGAGAAGGCGGATTGCCGAAAAGAAGGTTCATGGGGCCGGTCTTCACTTTCAGATTCGGTGCTTTAAACTCCTGAATGCTGCGCAGTGCTTCTTCCGCACTGTCTCCGGCAATGTTACCGATTTCCTGAATATCATCTTCATTACCTGTGGTTTGTCCGTTGGAAAGTCTCGGACCAACGTTACCCTCTGCACCGTTGATGTACATACAGCTTGCGCCTGTTACAGCTTTCACTCTGTCAATCATCACGCCCGGCCAGTCTCTTGTGATAGAAAGGTTACGACCTGCTGCGGTTGCGTGTGTTGCAAAATGAACAATGGTGCCCAGATTTTTGCCGCTAAGATTGCGGAAAGTCAGCACTGTCATGGTGGGATCATATGGTCCGTCGGGATTCTGTCCCAGAACAACCTCGCCGTTTTCTGTAATTTCACGTCTGTTAATGCCGGCCATGCACTGTGCTGTTCCAACACCCATCACGGCAGGTTCCAGCGTTTCCAGTGTCTGACGAGCTGCCTTAATGGTTGCGGGCAGCAGAATGCTATTGATATAATTCCAGTCTGTTTCTCCCCAACCCACAGAAGTACGGGTTACCGGAGCAGAGTGGGTGTGAATGGCAGAAAACATGATGTTTTCATATTTAACGCCTGTTGCTTCTGCAATCTGTTTTCTGATTTCACTTACTCCGTCCATATTAAAGGAACACAGCTCTGTGCTGATGAGCAGCACAGTCTCATCGCCCTGATTCAGCGCTACCACGCCAACCTCCAACGGGTCTAAAACTCTTTCTGCATGACGTTCCTCAGCATAGCCATAGAGCAGACATCCCAGTTCAGGTGTAATATCCTCTTTTGCCATGCTCATTTTAAATTCTTTCATAATGTTTGTTCTCCTTCCATGAATTCCTATGAAGTTTCCTGTAGCGTCAAATTAAAATTCTATAACAGCAAAGCCGGCTGCCGGAATTGTTGCCCAGTAGCTGCAGTCATCAATCTTTTCGATCTGAATAGCCTTAGGTGCTTCTTTATACACTTTAAGATTAACAGGCTCTTTAAATGTAATTTTCACCTTGGCATCTGCCTCTGCATGAATGATGTCGCCTACCTCAAGGCTTCTCTCATTACCTTCGTTATTGAAGATTGTCAAGAACCGACGACCCTTTTCATCAGTGGATACCAACCAACAAAGACCATCTACATAGCAAGGCATCACTTCCTGAATCAGACTGCGAACCTCAGCTTCCAATTTCTCAATGTTGCCGCTTTCTAAGATGGCAAGTCCTTTGCCGGATTTCGCCTTAGCAAAGGTTCCCTCGGCGGTAGCGTCAATGAGATAATCATATTTCTTCAAGGCGTCATCTGATGCATCCTCATAAATAATATCGAACAAATCACCGAACCGTGAATTAGTGATAACATGGCCTTCATTGCCCACAATGTCGGCTGTGCTTCTTGCAAAGAACAGTTTTAAAACATCCTCAAGATGACCATAATACTTCTGGTCTGCATCACTTAAGGGGCTGTCTAAATAGGTTTTGCTGTGGTTGCCGATTTCATAAGCCGTGAAAATATCAGGCAGTTCAATACAACTGTAACGCTTAGGCAGAACAATAGCGAAAGGCACCTTTGCCTGAACGCCCTGCAAATCAAGGGCAGAATTGATAAAGGTCTTTTTCGTTTCACCATAGGAGGACAGGGTAAACTCCTGCATATCAGAATAGCTGCAGTTTAAGCCCCATTCTTCGGAGAAATAGTCTGCACCGCTCATAAGCGTATAATAATAAATACGATTTTGCAGCAATCTTGAACTACCGCCGTTTTCGCCACGTGACCAGAAGTCATCCATGCCCGGCAGCGGCTTTGCATACCACTCATTGAGCGGATAATCGTTATAAACAGGCATACAGTAACCAATTCCGGGAACTTCACGCCAGCATTCGTAATAGGTACCCCATGTTTTTCCGCTTGCCTTTGCCATACCACGGGCTAAAGAAACAGCGATTCTCATCAGCGGAATCTGACAGCCAACCTCGGGCATATAAGTACGCATGCCCAGCTCTTCCTGCAGCTTTGTTGCGAGATAATAGCTGTCGCAAGGCAAAATAAAGCCGTCAACCTCTTCCATTCTGCGTGAGAACATATCCTTCATTTCCTCAATGAATTCTTCATAGGTCTCAGCATAAACCTGGTTGGCATAATACTCAGGACCATCCATGAAAAATCCGCAAAGTCTTGTGCCGTCCGGCATCTTGGCAATCGGGCTGAGCATTTTCTCACGCAGAGTCTCCAAATCATAGGGACCCTTGCTGCCCATTGCCTCAATCATATTCCGCCAGTCAGACTGACGGCGGTTAGAACCGCTTTCATGAAGCTGAAATCCTAAAAACCAATCTCCAAGCAAATTCTCATATTCATGAATCAGCTCAGAAGAAAAGTCATATTTATGATAGGTCGTACCGCCGGCAATTCTATCAACATAAAAGGGATAATTTCCCTCTTTAAGCAAATTATAAAGCTTTCCGTCCTTTGCAGCCAGCTCATTAAATTTCATATGGCTTTGCAGACGAAAAACATGTTGAATTTTAAAACCTGTATCCTTATTGATTAAACCATTTTTCTCTAAACCCTTAAAGCATTCCTCGTTATACACGTGAAAAAATTTCATTTTGTCTCCTCCCGAATCCAATATGCGAACAGAGGCAGACGAAAATACGCCTGCCTCTTTCTTTTGTGAATTACAGACCCATTAACAGTTCCATAACATAGAGTTCAAGCTTTTCATAATCTCTTTCCTCTACGCACTTCTTCTGATAGTCATAATCAAACTTAGCAGCTTTTTCTTCCAGTGCCTTAGCAATCTTTAAGCTGTTGATAAGGTGC
>JAZSAS010000021.1:0-2986 GCA_045602005.1 Clostridia bacterium | reverse complement strand
GGGAAGGTCGCTCCATCCAGCGCATGCATTCTGACGGGCTTTGTGTTGACCTTCAGCCACCATTGCTTTTTCACGGATATTACCGTTCCGATTGTTTTCTGTTCCATACAGAGCCCTCACCATCTTTATTTTTTTAATAACTATAGATGCAACAAGCATAGCCACACCAAGTGTAAACAGAACGCAGCCATGAGAGGCTGATCACAGGCATGGATCCATTTCCTCTTGAAATACTCGTTTCCGTTAACCACATATCTAACTTTAATATCATTTCTGTACGGGTTGATTAATTTGCTTGATCCACGAATCAAAAGACTCTTTAGGTATTCTAAACAATTTGTCAACACGAATTACAGCAAACGGTTTCCCTACTGCCATAACCTTGTCAAGATAAGCATACCCTTTGGTTTTCCCCAGACCCAGCATATCTATCACTTCTTCTGCAGAATAAAATAAACTTTTGGTCTTATTGCCATCCATACGATTTCCTCCTTCTTGTAGATTTCTGTAATTCCTCCTTCACAAATAAAATGTGTACACCACCATAATTTGCATTACATGATGTCACATATAAAACACTTACAGTTAAGTAGTATGAATTTTCGGTTAAAAAGTCAAGGGGGTACGAAAAATTTGTACATTTTGTATAAATCGCTAGTCCAAAAAAGCAAGCAAAGCCGCAAAAACACCGCACAAGACACAATCTCAGTCTTGTGCGGTCAATTTTAATCTTGCTTTTGGACAACGCTGACATTGCCACAACTTACGCCCTAAACTCTTCTTTCAAAAAGACAATCTGCCTTCTTATTGATTTTTTATAATTTGAGTTGGGCTTTATGCAAGCCTCAAATATATCAAAAGGAGACATTTTATGAAAAATCCATCTCAGTACCACATTCAAAAACGAAAAGACGGCAGGTATGCAGTTACCGTTATGCATAAAGGCAAGCGGCAAACCGTTTACGGAAGAACGAAAAAGGAAACACTCGAAAAGCTAACCAAAGTGATAAAAGAAATTCAATATGCCAAAATCCATAATCTGCAGAACTTTTCCGCTTCCTCCACTACCCTATCCGCTTGGGCTACTGAATGCGTGGAAACATATTCTAAGCAATATGTCCGTGGGAACACCTACTACGCCTACAAGAATATCATCAACCGACACCTGGGCGAGTTGGGCGAAAAACGCCTTGCTGACATCACCAATCTGATGATCCAAAATCATCTATCCTCACTGCGGAACAAAGATACCGGAGAAAAGCTTAGTCACAAAATGCTGGTCGGTATCCGCAACTTCATCTCTCTTATGTTTAACTATGCCATACAAAACCGTATATTGAATTACAATCCCGTGCAAGGTGTGAAGCTACCCAAGCAGCCCTACCAACCTGCCCGTGCGCTGACAGTGGAAGAGCAAAAGCGGTTAGAGACCGCTGCGAGGGAAAGTGAGCGGCTTCTGATGTTTGCCATCATTCTGGATCTGTACACCGGTCTTCGTAAAGGTGAACTTTTGGGGCTTCAGTGGACAGATATTAATTTTGCCAAAGGCTGCATCAGTATCACAAAGCAATTGGCTCGGCATCACAGCAAAGATGACAGCTCCCACCCTTATATATTGGATATTGTGCCGCCCAAAACGGAAGCATCCATCCGCAAGGTATATATGATCAACGATTTAAAGAACGAGCTTCTCTCTTATAGGGTGAAATCGATTGCCTGGAAGGAAGCACATGGCTATCAGCACAGCGAGGAAGACTTTCTCTTTTTCAGCAGAAAGAATACACCCATTGAACCCAGAAGATTTCACCAGTACTATCAGGAACTGCTGGAAATTGCCGACATTGAGGATGCAACCTTTCACACGCTGAGACACACCTTTGCCACAAGATGTTTGGAGGCCGGCATTGACATTGTCACCGTGTCCAAGCTCTTAGGCCATGCCGACAGTCGCGTGACCGCAAATACATATTCCCACCTTCTTCCCGAGTATCACAAGAAAGAAATTCGGAAGATTTCAAAGCTCTTCCGGATATAGGAAACGGGCACCGAGCTTGCTAAAAGCTCGGTGTCCGTCTTATTTTAAATTTAACATCAAATTTACGGTCAGCTGTATTTCGTATAGTACCAAAATGTTCGTGTTTTTCGCCTTTTCCGAACGAAACAGAACCATTTGATAAGAAATGATACGAATTGGTACTAAACGGAACCAACGACCATACTATTAACAGTTGTAGGGTCCAAATTATATGCCATTAACATGGATTTATATGGACTTATGGGGCGATTTTTACCCTAAAAAACGCACTTTTCCATTATCTCAACCTGCAAATAAGACGGTACATTTTCGCTGTATTCCAAATACTTTTTACCTCAAAAAAGTGGAGCCACTAAGAAATCAACATGTGCTCTACCCTCTTCTTTGATACAAAAACCGATACAAAAATTATTTTTTCTTAGAAAAATGATGTTTTCTTGAAACGCGATTTTAACTCTCATATATTATTAACATAGAAGTTCACCACAAAATGAATGAATAAGTGAATTGAACAGCAATGCAATGAGCCGGACATTGCAGTCAGATGAATGTGCCAAACTTCTAAATATTTCCGAAGGAGGCATTCATATGTCCAAAGCTATGAATCCCGTGCCAATTTATCACAAAATCACACTAACGATTGAGGAGGCAGCCGATCTGAGCAACATCGGCATCAACAGAATCGATGCCATGCTGCGTAAGCCAAATTGTCCGTTTGTGTTGTTCGTGGGTAAAAAGAAATTGGACAAACGCAAGGAGTTTGAAGAGTTTATCAGCAGAAGCCTTTATATCTGACAGCACTTCGCAAAATCTTGCGGAAAAGTTTTCATTATTGTCTTGAGAAAAAGGGCGCACTGTGTTATTATTATAGTGTAGCAGTGTGCTCTTTTTCGCCAAGGCGGAAAGGAGTTCATCTATGGGAAAGAATCTCAAAGGCAAAGAATGTGGTAA
>JAZSAS010000020.1:0-5626 GCA_045602005.1 Clostridia bacterium | reverse complement strand
GGCTACAAGAACCTTTCAAGTTATAAGAAAAACAACTTTTATAACTTTGCAATCGGTGATGGAAAATTCATATCGTTACCGAAACCGAGAGAAAACGCCTTACTTGACACCGTTACAGAGAGAACCATCGAATATTTATTTGGTGGCAATGAAGAAGCCTTTTACGATTTCGGCAGTTATTTAGGCTCGCAGTTGTTACCGCCTATGCTTCCTGATACACTGCACCCGGTTGATGCAGTACACTCTGTCGGCGGCAGCACAATCTTTGGCGGCTTGTTAGATGTAGGCTTCAATAAGGACTTTAAGGGAACGCCCATCGAGGGTGCTTACGATAAGTACACTCCGAGTAATGAGCGATACACAGAGAGCACGACAAAGCTTGCCTATGAGTTAGGACAGACGAAGCTTGCAAGGGATTTGGATATGTCACCGAAAAAGATAGACCATCTTATTTCTTCCTATACAGGTATTCTCGGTCAGGTAAACAAGGCACTTTTCCCGATGAATGAAAGCCGCAAGGACACATCTTTCGGTTTACGAAACAAATTTGTTTCGGACAGCAACTATTCAACTGATGTTTTGAATAGAATGTATGAGAACCAAGAAAAAGCAGAAAAAGCCTTTAATTATAGCGGTGCTGTTGATGATGCTATCGAGTATGAAAAGAACAGTATTGTAACAAGCTATATTTCAGGAATGAATAAAGCTGTAAAGGCTCTCCCGGAAGAAGAACAGAGAAACGGCCGTGCATATTTACTCAAAACCCTTAACAGTTGGAATTATGAGAATACTGCATCGCAGTCGAATATGTTAAGCAGTCTTGATGGTTCAACGGTAAGTAAAGAATGTATATTCAGCGACTTGCCGAGTTCCACATTAGAATGGTCTGTTGATAAACAAAAATATGTATATCAAATGACACCGCAAGAATATCACAAATATATCAGCGACTACTTAACTGTAATCGAAAACGCTCGTAGGCAATACGGCGGTAATACAGTTGAAAGCTACGAAGCGGCAAAAGAAGCTGCGAAAGATTATATGTCTGACTACAAAAAGAATGTTCTTAAAAGACAGTATTTGAGTAAAGCAACAGCTAAATCAGAATAACAAAAAGCTCCTATGCAGGTGATACTGCGTAGGAGCTTTTTATGTAAACAAACTATGTAAACAAAGTAATTTTTCTGTCAAATTGTTTACAAAATAGGCTGTAAACAAAGTTACAAAATATTTTGATGTGTTTACACCTTTGTAGACACTCAAAAACGGCACTACAAAAGGCTTTAAGGCACTTTGTAAACAATGTAAACAAATATTTATATAAATCGTAAAATATAGAGTTTTTAGAGGAAATTTACGCTATACGCCTACATACACACGCATATAGGGAAATTTATGTAACATTGTTTACAAAAAGCGAAACTCCGCAGCAGGTGTTACCTACTACGGAGCTTTACTATTACCGCAAACATAAAAAGTTCGGATAATATTGCTATGGTGACCCGTACGAGAATCGAACTCGTGTTACCGCCGTGAAAGGGCGGTGTCTTAACCGCTTGACCAACGGGCCTTATGATATAGAAACATCAGCTTGTGTATATCTCAGCCGATGGAATCTTTCGCTATCTCAATATGACAGCTTAATCATTATACCAAATTCCTATAGGTTTGTCAACTACTTTTTTAAATTTTTTTTACGGACCGCTTAAAAATGCGGTCCGTAAATTCTTTATCCTTATAAAATGCTTGTTTTTATGCCCTTTATACCGATTTTTGCATCATCACTGCATGAGCTCACAAATGCTGTTTGTATATGCCACTGGGTCTTCAATGGGCAGTCCCTCAATCAACAGGGCACTATCATACAGCACGCCAGCATACTGCTTCAGTTTATCCTTGTCGCTAGATAAAAGAGCCGTCAGTTTTTCAAAAATCGGATGGTTAACATTGATTTCCAAAATCCGCTCTGCCTTAACCTTCTGGTCGTTGGGCATGGCGTTTAACACTTTTTCCATTTCAAGGGACAACGCACCCTCACTAGACAGGCAAACCGGATGGCTTTTCAGCCTCATAGAAGCACGCACTTCTTTGACTTTTCCCTCCAAAGCCTCGGTCAAAAACAGGAACAAATCCTTGTTTTCCTCTTTTTTCTTTTCGTTTTCTTTCTTTTCCTCTTCGGTTTCAATATCTAAATCGCCGGCAGAAACAGACTTAAACTCCTTGCCTTCAAATTCCCGTAAAATCTGAATAGCAAATTCATCTACATCCTCGGTAAAGTAGAGAATTTCACAACCTTTTTCCGCCACCAGCTCTGTCTGCGGTAGCTTCTCAATCTTCTCAATACTCTCTCCGCAGGCATAGTAGATATACTTCTGCTCTTCCTTCATGCGAGACACATATTCAGAAAGAGTTACCAGTTTCTTTTCACCGGAGGAATAAAACAGCAGTAAATCCTGCAGAAGCTCTTTATCTCTGCCAAATTTATCATAAATACCGAATTTCAGCTGACGGGAGAAGTTCTGATAAAATTTTTCATATTTTTCTCTGTCATTTTTCAGCATAGACAAAAGCTCGCTCTTGATTTTTTTCTGCAAATGGCTTGCAATGGTTTTCAGCTGACGGTCATGCTGCAGAATTTCACGAGAGATATTCAAAGACAAATCCGCCGAATCAACCAGCCCCTTAACAAAGCGGAAACAATCAGGCAACAGCTCTTCGCATTTATCCATAATCATCACACCGTTGGCATAGAGCTGAATTCCTTTTTCAAAGTCCTTGGTATAAAAATCGTAAGGCGCATGAGCCGGAATGAATAATAACGCCGTGTAACTGGTCAGACCCTCTGCGCTGGTATGAATCACTGACAAAGGATTCTCAAAATCATAGAATTTATCCTTGTAGAAGTTGTTATAATCCTCATCCGAAAGCTCAGACTTCGCCTTTTTCCACACAGGAATCATGGAGTTTAAAGTCTCATCTTCCCGATAAGTTTCATACTCTTCTTTATTATCCTCTTTAGGACGGCTTTTGGTGACCTCCATGATAATGGGATAATGAATATAATCGGAATATTTTTTCACAATGGCACGGAGACGGTATTCATCCAGAAATTCATCATATTTTTCATCTTCTGTGTTTTCCTTGAGAAACAGTGTGATTTGCGTTCCCACATTTTCTTTTTCACAAAGAGAAACGGTGTAGCCCTCTGTGTCCTCCGCCTCCCAGCAATAGGCCTCTTCACTGCCCAACGCACGGCTTTTCACCATGACTTTATCTGCCACCATAAAGGCCGAATAAAAGCCAACACCAAACTGACCAATAATGTCTACATTCTCAACTTTTTCATTTTCAGACTTAAACTGAAGTGAACCGCTTTTAGCAATGGTGCCCAGATTTTCTTCCAGTTCTTCCTTCGTCATGCCGATTCCCGTGTCTGTAATAGTCAGCGTGCGGTTTTCGTTATCTGTATCAATCCGAATGTAAAAATCTTCTCTTTTAAAAGCCAGATTCTCATCAGAAAGAGTCCGGTAATACAGCTTATCAACAGCATCGCTAGCATTGGAAATGAGCTCCCGCAGAAAAATTTCCTTATGTGTATAAATAGAATTAATCATCAATTCCAGCAACCGTTTTGATTCAGATTTAAACGCTTTTTTAGCCATCAGGCTCGCCTCCAAAAAGAAATATTAGCACTCTAATAGCAAGAGTGCTAATATTATTTTACCACATTTTATCTATTTGTCAAGCATGTTCATATTTCTTTTACATTTAACTGCCAATGAACAATCTGGGGCATCCCGCCTTACCATCCAAACCAGGAGAAGGGGAAGGGAATTTGCTGCTGATAGGGCTGTTGTTGCTGTGGTTGTTTTGTTTCTTCAGAAGATGACGGCTTTTCCTCCTGCAACACAACCGCAATCTCCAAGGTTTGACCGTTTCGGTCAATGGTCATCATTAAGGTTTCCCCCACCTTATGGCTGTCACGAATTTTATTAATTTCATCAATGGTGGTCACTTTCTGACCATCACAGGCTGTAATCACATCGCCCACTCTAAGGCCGGCTTTTCGTGCACCGCCGTCCTCAGAAACAGCACTGATATACACGCCCACCGGCAGATTGTTTGCCCTGGCTATTGCCTCTGTAACAGATTGACCGGTCACGCCAATCAGGGGTCTGCCTGTGACATAACCATATGTGATAATAGACTCAATGACAGGCTTTGCTTCGTTAATGGGAATGGCAAAGCCCAGACCCTCCACGTCATAGCCGGTTGATTTCGCTGTGTTAATACCCACAACCTGACCACTCATATTGAGAAGTGCACCACCGGAGTTTCCGGGGTTAATGGCTGCATCTGTCTGAATCATGGTCATTTGCTTGCCGTCAATCTGCATAGAACGATTAATGGCACTGATATAACCCACTGTCAGAGTTCCTGCCAGCTCTTCACGCAAGGGATTGCCAATGGCAAGGGCCATTTCGCCCACACGCAGGGTAGAAGAATCGCCCAGCTCTGCAAAAGGCAGCGCCGTGTCATTTTCTACCTTCAAAACAGCCAAATCTGTTCTAGAATCAGCACCCACCACCTTAGCCTCAAAGCTCTGGCCGGCAATGGTATTAACCGTCACCGTGGTGGCACCCTCAATTACATGATTATTTGTAACAATGTAGCCATCATGACGGATGATAATGCCGGAACCGCTGCTCATTGCAGACTGAACATAAGCACTGTTGCTTTGGCTGGAGCACAAAATGGTAACCACTGCAGGGGATGCCAGCGCATAAATCTCAGGAATGCCCAGTGTTCCACCTGTAGCAACCTGAACAACATCATTGCTATAGCCCTGCGCCGCAAGTGCTTCTCCCGGTGCAGGCAACACACTGCCCAGCGTTACCCCAGGACGATAGACCGCCGAAAATATTCCCAAACATAAGCAACAGGTAACCAAAGAACTAACCACTGCCGCAAAAACAGGATTTTTTAAAAACTTGCGCATGCGTTTGGGCTTAGGTTTATACAAAATCAAAGAGTGTTTTTTCGGCACAGCACGTTTAAAATGTTCTTCAAATTCATCGGAAAACCATTCTCTTTTTTCTTCTACAGTCTCCATTTCCTCTATATGTTCTGCATTTTCTGTTGTTCCTGTTTCGTCTTCAAAGCCGTAAATAAATTTTTTATTATCTTCCATAAACAGTCCTCCCAATTAACTCCGGAAACCCGGTCAATGTTATGGTATATGTTTTATCATAATACATTTTTTTGACCTTGGTGTGAACAAATTGTAAATTTCGCAGAAAAAAGTAACTTAGAATTGAAAAAAATTTAATTTTTTGGCGAATGGCTGTGGCAGAATCAAGAAACACCCTGTTATGCCAACAAAAAAATCCACCCCCATGGGTGGATTTTTTGTTGGTCGTTCCTAGTTACAGCATCCACGCCGTACTTCCGGCAGACTGTCGAATTTGCAGTCTTCCTTTTCCGGAGGGAAAAACTCATCAAAGGGGAACTCAATTTTCTCAAACAGGTCGCAGGGACTATCTTCGCTGGATGCAACACACTCCTTCTGAGGCACACAGAAGTCATAAGCCGGAATTAAAAGCTGAACACTGCGCTCAATTCTGAC
>JAZSAS010000019.1:0-10129 GCA_045602005.1 Clostridia bacterium | reverse complement strand
GGAGGGATTGTAATTGTGGAAGTATAAATACATCCTCAAAAGCAAAAGTAGAAAAAGACAATCCCTCAGTCTCACTGCGTTCGACAGCTCCCGTCTTGCCTCCTTTGATGCGAAGCATTAAGGGAGGGGGACCACCGAAGGTGGTGGAGGGATAAAGGCGACCTTATTTTGGGGCAAGAATCAATCCCTCAGCCAACTTCGTTGACAGCTCCCTTTACACAAGGGAGCCTCAAGGGAGCCTCAAGGGAGCCTCAAGGGAGCCTCAAGGGAGCCTATTTTTGTACCGCAAGAATTACCAAGGAGTTCCCTATAATAACCCATTTATGGGTAGCAAGTAGCAGTTGCATGGCTGGCAGGCCAATATAAAACGCTATGTAGCGTCGCCAGTAGTATTAGGGCTATGCCCGAAAATGAAAATCCCCCCGTTATACGGGGGGATATTTATTTCACTTTTTATTGAGCGGTTTTCTTCAAAAAATCCCGTTCCATTTCCAGAATGTCCTCCAGCCAGTAAACACCGATATCCAGTGCGGCATAGAGGCTGTCACGCTCTGCTTTTTTGGTTAAACGGGCAGAGCTGATGTCTTCGCCGTTTTTTTCAAGCAGTTCAATGGTCACCTTGGAGGCAACGTCTAAATCCTTGACTTTTTTGGTTTCATGAATGGTAAAGCGGGTGATGAAATTTTCGTTGAAGTCTCCATAGTAGAGAACGTTTCCGTCCCGCAGCAGAGGCTTTCCCTCGTATGATAAAAATTCAGCTTTTTTAGCCATAATCGTCTCCTATCTGCCGCCTGCAAGCGGCTGTTTTATAATAAAACCGTTATTCTTCCAGTTCTTTCAGTGTTGAAAGGTCAATCTCAGTATCACGATTGCGGCGACTAACATCTTTAATCACAGTCAGGTCAGCCACCTTAAATTCGCTGATTGAATTTTCCGGCTCAGAGTCGAGTCTAATCTGTGCCCGGCCTTTGAGCAGGTTAGTGGAAACAACGGTTCCCTTGCCGGCGGGTGTGTTCACAATTGCGCCCACGTTTGGTGTTTCCTTTAAAAGAGCCTCATAGGCCTCCTGCTCATATTTTAAGCAGCACATTAAACGGCCGCAGGTGCCGGAAATCTTAGTGGGGTTCAGGGGCAGGGACTGCTCCTTTGCCATTTTAATGGAAACCGGCTCGAAATCACCTAAAAACAGTGAACAGCAAAGGGGTCTGCCGCAAATGCCAAGACCGCCTCGCATTTTCGCCTCGTCACGAACGCCGATTTGCCTAAGCTCGATTCGAATGCGGAAAATAGAGGCCAAATCCCGAACCAACTGGCGAAAATCTACCCGGCCGTCTGCTGTGAAGTAGAACAAAATCTTGCTGCGGTCAAAGGTATACTCCACGTCAATCAGGTTCATTTCCAGATTGTTATCTTTAATTTTGGATAGACAAACGTTATAAGCCTCTTTTTCTTTTTTTGCGTTTTCAGCTACAATTTTATCGTCTTCCGCAGTTGCTTTTCGGAGAACTTTCTTAATGGGAATGGAAAACTGTTTTTCATCAATCTCTTTTTCCGGCATTGCAACTCGGCCATATTCTGTTCCACGTGCGGTTTCAACAATCACGCCGTCGCCAACAGAAAAGCTGTGGTCGCCCGGGTCGAAATAATATATCTTGCCTACCGATTTGAATCGGATTCCGATTACTTTAATCATGAATTTCCTCCTGAATACTTGTCAAAAGTTCAAGCCCTGCCACGGCAAAGCTCGCGTTTTTATTAAGCCGCTCTCTGAAACGAATCACAGCATCCATCATGCGTATCGGTCCGCCCCAACGGCATGTGCGGGAAAAGGCTTCAATTGCAGTTTTTTGGTCGGTGCAAATGAGAGGTGCATTTTGTGACATGCCGGTTCGCAGAACGTCTCGCAGAAAAACCAGCATAAAATCAATCACATCCTGAATCCGCTCACGGTTTGCTGTCAAAAATTGTTGCATATCAGAAAGAGCAGTCCCACCATGAGAAAAGGCAGACAGCTGAGAAACTGTTTCTTGATACAGTTTATAATACTCTGCGTCTGTCAGCATTTTAATGCCTCTGCCAAGAACACCCTGAGAAAAAGATGCAGCCAGCGTTTTGCGGCTGTCTGCCGGAGCTTGGGCTTCAAAAAAAGTTCGGCAAGCCTGATGAGAAAGGGGCAAAAGCTGCAGTTTTAAGCAACGGGAACGAACAGTTTCTAAAAGCTGGTCAGGTGCAGTGGCAAGCAACAGAAAAACCGCATAAGAAGGCGGTTCTTCCAACACCTTCAGCAAGGCATTTTGAGCTTCAGGGGTCATGAGCTCGCCATTTTCAATCACAAAAACCTTGCGTTCTGAATGAAAGGGACGAATATATGCCTCCCGTATAATTTGTTCACGAACGGTTTCAACACCAATAGATTTTTTGTCTACCGGTGCGGTTAGCCGAATCAGGTCCGGGTGGCTGTCTGCTGCCAATAGCCGGCAGGAAGGGCAAGAGAGGCAGGGCACTCCATCCTTAGGGCTGTGGCAAAGCAGAGAAGCAGAAAAAACACGGGAAACGGTTTTTTTGCCAATGCCCTCGGCTCCGGAAAACAAATAAGCACTAACGGTGCGGCCGGATCGAACAGCCTGTTTAAGACCCGAGCAAATCAGCTCGTGGCCCGTGACAAGAGCATAATCAAATCTTTTCAAAACGTTCCACATCCACTACAAAAATGGTTGCGCCGCCAGTTTCAACCTCTTCGGGATAGAAGGCATAATCTCCCCCGGCTACACCGACAAGAGGTTCCGGCGTGAAGACAATGCGTTTTCTCTTCATGCTGTGCTTTGCAATGATATCGACAGCACTTTGAACAGCCTCTTCTTCGGTGCCCACTAAAAGCGTTGTGTTGCCGGCACGGAGAAGACCGCCGGTTGAGGCCATTTTGGTTACAGAAAAGCCGACTTTGTTAAGCTCACGCATAACAAGGTTACCATCTTCGTTGTTTACAATCGCCAATACAAGTTTCATATTAAACCTCCATTCTGCTGCAGCGCAGCACTATCATTATAAAGAGTTTGCCAGTTCCAGCATAAATTCACCTAAAGTAGCCGCAGAATTCGGCTTGGCAATGTGTTTCATGTTCTGCTTTAAAGATTCTATCTTAAAATCATAGTGCAAAAGCTGATAAACAGCCTCTGTTACAGGAAAGGTGTCACTAACTGACATAGCAAGACCGTTGTTCATCATAAATTCTTTATTGCGGTCTTCCTGTCCCGGAATGGGGTCAAGCATAATAATCGGGAGCTCTTTTGCCAGTGCCTCTGAAGTGGAGAGACCGCCGGGTTTGGTGATGATGCAATCAGCAGCATCCATCAGGGTAGACACTTCGTTGGTATAACCATAATTAATGATGGTCTTGTTTTTAGATAGTGCATCAATTCGTGCCTTTAGCTTTTTGTTATTGCCGCAAACGGTAATCAACTGAAAATCCTCAGGCATCCGGTCTAAACTCCGTATGGTAGACAGGGTATCGCTCCCGTAACCCATGGAGCCCATCATCAAAAGAACGGTGAATCGGTTTTCCAGCCCTAAAAGTGCACGAGCCTCCTGTTTTGGCATCTTTTGAGAAAAGCGAGATTGAATGGGAATGCCAAAAGGCTTCACTTTTTCAACAGGGCAGCCTTTTTTTGCGGCTTGAAAATTCAGAAGCTCTGAGGCAGTGATATAATAATCCACATCCACATCCTCCCAGAAGGGGTGAATGGTGAAGTCTGTCACAATGGCAATGGTTTTGGCACGCATGGAATATTTTTTTCGTAAATAGCTAATGGCAATAGCAGAAGCAACATGGGTTGCCACAATAATATCAGGGTCATAGGCCTTGAGATATTTTAAAAGTGTGGGATTCAGAATGGATTTAATAACCTTGCCCAGATTTGAGCTTTTGGTATAATCCCGCCGGTCGGCCAGGTCATAAACCTTGCCGTAAACACGGGGTGTCACCTTGGTAGACAAAAGATATCCCCGTTGCATGGATTCTGACAAAACCGGACTGATGTTATCCATCACGTCTAGAAAACGGCATTCCACGCTTTCGTTGTTTTTAAAATACTCTAAAACCGCCTTGGCGGCCTGATGATGTCCTTGCCCTGTGGGCATGGATAAGAAAAGTATCTTCATAATGTGCCTCCGTTTATGCATATGAAAGCAGATTTTCATATGCACCTGCGTCGCTGTCAAATGGTGTCAAAACAGCCCCGGCAGATTCAAACCTCCGGTGATGCCGGCCATTCCCTGTTCCATCATTTCGTTGGCTTTTGCGCCGGCCTCGTTCACAGCTGCAACAATCAGGTCCTCTAGCATTTCAATGTCATCAGGGTCAACAATTTCGGGTTTTAAATTCACAGAAACCAGCTCACGGTTGCCTTTCATGGTGACGGTAACAGCACCGCCTCCGGCAGTGGCCTCCACAGTTTTTTCGCTGATTTCAGCCTGCATGCGTTCCATTTCTTCCTGCATTTGCTGCACACGCTGCATCATGTTTACTTTATTCTGGTTCACACCGCCGCCGGTAAATTTATTTCCTTTTGCCATTTATATTTCCTCCGTTACTTTGTTTTTGAATAAAATGTTTTTAAACAATTTCAATTTCGCCATGTTCTTTGCCCAGTGCCAGTAGCCGGTCAAAGGCATCGTCATTGTTGTTTTCAATGCCGGCTTCCTTTTCGGAAAGGCACTGCACCTCCAGTTTTTCGCCGGTGACCGATTCTGTGGCAATCTGAATGAGCTCAAGGTTTCCTGCGCGGCCCACAACGGTTTTGTTCATCATTGCGTCTTTTGGGAAAACCAGCGATAATTTGCTGCCGAGAATCATGGGCTTTGCACGATTGATATGAGGCAACACCGGTGCACCACCGTGAGAACGGATAAACTCTTTAATTTCTTCAAAACGGGCAATGGCTGCCGGTTCGTTCTGCGGGGCTGTTTTTGGGGCGAGGACATTAACAGGGGGTGCTTCTTTAGCAGGTGTTTTCTCTTCAAGTGCCGGCTCTTTAGTTTCAGGCACGTCCCAAGGGGGCAAATCCTCTTTTGCAGGTGTTGGTTCAGTCGGCAGCGAAAGAGATGCCGCTCCTTTTGCAAGACGGCTTTCCAAATCTGCCACACGAGCGATTAGAGCCTCTAAAGAACTGTCATAAGAAGGCTCAGAAAGCTTAACCAGTGCCAATTCATAAACGGTTCTGCCATATCCTGAGGCTTTGGCACTGACAACGGCCTCATTTAATGTTTTTAATGCAAAAATCAGCTTCTCACGGCTGAGAGATTCTGTCAATGCTTTCATTCGGGATAAATATTCGGGAGAAGTGTTTACAATTCCCGATGGATTCTGCGTCACCTTCACAACTAAAAGGTCACGGAGAAAGTGAGTCAGCCGGTCAATGAAAACCTCCGGCTCTTTTCCGCTTTCAATGACGGAATCCAGAATGCTCAGTGCTTCGCCGGCATTATTTTCAGCAAATGCCTTGCAAATGGAAAACAGTGCTTCATAATCGGTGATGCCAATGATAGAAAGCAGGGTTTCGTAATTGATTTCTTCGTCCGTATATCCTAAAACCTGTTCCAGCAGACTCAAAGAATCACGCATAGAACCATCACCCAGCTCTGCCACCATTTTCAGTGCTTCAGCAGTCACCTGCCGGCCGGAGGCAGTAACGATTTTTTCCAGACGGGCAGTGATGGCATCGAGAGTGATGCGTTTAAAATCAAACCGCTGACAGCGGGATAACACCGTTGGCGGAATTTTGTTCAGCTCTGTGGTTGCCAGAATGAACAACACGTGAGCCGGTGGCTCTTCCAGCGTTTTTAACAGGGCATTAAAGGCCTGGGTGGTTACCATGTGAACCTCGTCAATGATATACACTTTCTTTCTCCCGCGAGTGGGCAGAAAGGCCACATCATCAATAAGCTCACGAATGTTTTCCACCTTGTTCCGTGAGGCGCCGTCCATTTCCACAACGTCTAAAATGCTGTCATCTAAAAGACCTTTGCAAATTTCACATTCGTTGCAGGGGTTACCATCCTGAGGGTTCAGGCAGTTCACTGCACGGGCCAGAATTTTGGCAGTGGAGGTTTTGCCGGTGCCCCGGGTGCCGCAAAATAAATAGGCGTGAGCCAGGTTTCCGGTTTTAATTTCGTTGCGGAGGGTTTTGGTGATATGCTCCTGACCTGCCACGTCGTCAAACACCATGGGTCGCCATGTTCTGTAAAGCGCTTGATACGCCAAACCCCGCACCTCCTTTTATTCGGGAAAATCTCCATGTATACGAAAAAAACCGCACCACGGGCGGATTTCATTGATTTGCTTCACACCGGGTGATCCTGCATCACATCTGAGATTCTGCTTATCGCTGCTTGGTTCCCCATCTGACGAGGTTCACAGGCTCAGATTGCGCAGGACCCGGCCGACAACGCTTTCGCGATGAACGCTAAACTATTAAAATTGATTTACTATGTGTTCATTATACCATATATATAAGGAAGATTCAACAGTTTTTTTTCGATAAAAAAGGAAAATAAAGGGATATACCTATGAACTACAATCATACAGATGTAATTTATGTGTTAATAAAAAATTTTCTTTACAATCTTTCGGATTTGTAGTAGTGTAATATGAGAAGTCTGTTCTTTTTTTTTAATAAGGAAGGAATGTCGGATTGTGACGGAATTGACGTATTGGCTTTGGCTAACGCTCAAAAAAGAACTGCCGAGCCGGAAAATTACCGTGCTTCTGGAATATTTCAAAACACCCCGCAATATCTTTGAGGCAGATGAGCGGGCGCTTTCCTGTGTTTCCGGTTTAAAACCCCAAGAACGCCGGGCAGCAGGAGATAAAAGCTTGCAACGGGCCTATGCCGTGCAGGAGATATGCAAGAAAAAGGGCATTAAAATTCTGACCTATGACAGCCCGTATTATCCCCGGCTTTTAAAGGCTCTTTTCGACCCGCCTTATGTATTGTACGCCCGCTACAGGGACAGAATAGACTTGAATGAGCACGCTACGATTTCTCTGGTGGGAACCAGAAAAGCAACAGAATATGGCATTGGTGCTGCGCACACATTGGCAGTGGCTCTGGCAGAGGGCGGCATGACCGTTGTGGGCGGAATGGCATCGGGTATTGATTCGGCGGGAGCCAGCGGTGCTCTGTCTGCAGGCGGAACAGTGGTTGCTGTTTTGGGCTGCGGTGTGGATATTTGCTATCCCGCAGAGAATGACACGCTCATGAAGAAAATCATAGCACAGGGCATGGTGTTGTCGGAATTTCCGCCGGGAACGCCACCGTTTCCCCGTAATTTTCCTATCCGGAACCGTATCATCAGCGGTCTTTCTTTAGGCACGGTTGTGGTGGAGGCACCTAAACGCAGCGGTTCATTGATTACAGCCAGAATGGCTACGGAGCAGAACCGAGAGGTGTTTGTCGTGCCGGCAGACATTACAAGGTCTAGCTTCAAAGGGTCAAATGCATTATTGCGTGACGGGGCAAAGCTTGTTTTAGAGCCGGAGGATGTTTTGGGTGAATTTCGGGATGTTTATGGTGATTTTCTGGAAAAGAACCGTCCCGTTTTGCCGGCTTTTGAACCGGCTTCAGAAAAACAGGAGGTTTTAGCAAAGCCTGTTCAATCAGCCCCTGTGATTCAGGTTTCACTGGATGACGGAGAGCGGGCAGTGATGCAGCTTTTATCGGATGTGCCCATGCATATTGACCGGCTGGCAGAGCAGGGATTGTCAATTGCGGAATTGACAGCCGCACTGACAACGCTTGAAATGAAAGGTCTTGTTCGGGCGTTGCCGGGCAAACAGTATGTTTTAAGTCTGTAACATCGGCATGTGCCGGATTTTAGATAAAGAAGGAGGAAGAAAATGGCGAATAATCTGGTGATTGTGGAGTCGCCGGCAAAGGCGAAAACCATTAAACAATATTTGGGAAAGTCTTATAATGTCATGGCATCCTTCGGCCATGTGCGTGATTTGCCCAAAAGTCAGATGAGCATTGATTTAGAGGGCGATTTTCAGCCGAAATATATTACCATTCGTGGCAAGGGTGACCTGCTCAGCAAGCTGAAAAAGGCAGCCAAAGATTCAAAAAAGATTTATCTGGCAACTGACCCTGACCGAGAGGGAGAGGCCATTAGCTGGCATTTGGCAAGTCTTTTGAATATTGATGAATCGGAAAAGTGTCGCATTACATTTAATGAAATCACGAAAACTGCAGTGAAAAATGCCATCAGCGAGCCAAGGGCCATTGACCGTGACCTGGTGGATGCCCAACAGGCCCGTCGGGTGCTGGATAGAATTGTAGGCTATTCCATCAGCCCGATTTTGTGGAAAAAGGTGAAAAAAGGTCTTTCGGCGGGCAGGGTTCAGTCTGTGACCTGTAAGCTGATTTGCGACAGAGAAAAGGAAATTGAGGCCTTTGTGCCGGGGGAATATTGGCTTTTGAATGTTCTTTTAAAGGAAGAAAAATCAGGCAAAAGCTTTTCGGCAGAGTTTTACGGTAAAAACGGCAAAAAGGTTAAACTCACCAACCAGGCATCTGTTGAGCAGGTGATAAATGATTTAGAGGGCGCAGAATTTTCTGTGTTATCAATGAAAACCGGAGAGAAAAAGCGGAATCCGGCACCGCCCTTTATCACCAGTACATTGCAGCAGGAGGCTGCCCGCAAGCTGGGCTTCACTGTTAAGCGCACCATGATGGCAGCGCAGAGCCTGTATGAAGGCGTGTCTGTGCCAGGTCATGGCACGGTTGGTTTGATTACTTACATGAGAACTGACTCCTTGCGTATATCCAAAGAGGCTGTTGCAGAAGCAAGGAGCTATATCGGCGCAGAATATGGCAAGGAATATTTGCCGGCCTCTGCCCGGGTTTATAAAACGAAAAGCACCGCGCAGGATGCCCATGAGGCCATTCGTCCCACAGTTTTAGAACTGACGCCTGCATCCTTAAAGGGTGTTTTAGCACCGGATTTATATAAGCTTTATAAGCTGATTTGGGAACGGTTTGTGGCCTGTCAAATGGAATCAGCTGTGTATAACACGGTGAGTGCTGATATCACTGCCGGAGACCACCTGTTTAAGGCAAGCGGACGGCAGGTTAAATTCAAAGGCTTCATGGCTTTATATGTTGAAGGCAGCGATGACGGCGAAGAAGAAAAGAATGCTAAATTGCCACCGCTGTCTGATGGCGACCGGCTTTTGCGTGAAAAATTGGAAAGCTCTCAACATTTCACCCAGCCACCACCGCGGTATACAGAGGCAACGCTGATTAAAACGCTGGAGGAAAAAGGCATTGGCCGTCCCAGCACGTATGCCCCCACCATCACCACCATCACTGCAAGGGGTTATGTGAGCCGTGAGAAAAAGCAGTTTGTGCCCACGGAGCTGGGCAAGGTGGTAACAGATATTATGGCAGACCATTTTGCCGACATTGTGGATGTGGCTTTCACCGCCAACATGGAAAAAGAGCTGGACTCCATTGAGGAGGGCTCTGTGGATTGGGTGAACATTCTCCGTGAGTTTTATGGGCCTTTCTCTCAGCAATTGCAAAAAGCGGAAAAGGAACTGGAAAAAATTAAAGTGGCAGATGAGGTTTCAGATGTTATTTGTGAAAAATGCGGCCGGAACATGGTTTATAAAATGGGTCGGTTTGGAAAATTTCTGGCCTGTCCCGGTTTTCCGGAATGCCGCAATGCCAAACCCATCACAAAAGAAACCGGCGCTGACTGCCCTAAGTGCGGCGGAAAAATTCTGGAGAAAAAATCTCAGAGAGGCAAGAAATATTATGGCTGTGAGCACAACCCTGGCTGCGACTTCATGAGCTGGGATGAGCCGGTTGCAAAAGAGCCTTGCCCCAAATGCGGCGGTTTGCTTTTGAAAAAGAACGGCAGAGCGCAGAAAATGGTGTGCTATAACGAAAACTGCGATTTTGAGAAAAAATTATAATTTAATAATCTTTTATTAAAGCACCTCGAAAGAGGTGCTTTAATGTTTTTGTGTAACGAAAACAACGGGCTATGCCCGTGGTTCCAAAAACCTTATAGCTTTACATATTAAAGCCTTCTCCTTGAGGAGAAGGTGGGCGACGAAGTCGCTCGAATG
>JAZSAS010000018.1:0-8011 GCA_045602005.1 Clostridia bacterium | reverse complement strand
GCCGCTACCACTAAAAAACTGTTTTAAAACAGTTTTTTTGGCCCGTTGGTCAAGCGGTTAAGACACCGCCCTTTCACGGCGGTAACACGAGTTCGATTCTCGTACGGGTCACCACGTCGGAGCAAAGTTCGCTTTGCTCCGTTTTTCTTTATGGAGAAAAACAGTCGCCCGCTCCCTTGCTCCTCCTTTTCCCAAAAAGCCAAGAGGCTTTTCGGGGACCCGTCTTAGTATTGCAAAGTTCGCTTTGCTCCGTTTTTCTTTATGGAGAAAAACAGTCGCCCGCTCCCTTGCTCCTCCTTTTCGGGGATATTATATATGACATGGGTCTGCTTAGGGGCGTTTTTTTAATTAACATTTTGCGGGTGTGTGCCTTTGGCACGGAATTTTTAAGAATAATATAATCATCCTATATACATTCCTTATATTTTGCCTGCTTATGTGGTAAAATATATAGACGACCTTTATGATTGGGGAGGATGTTGGCTATGAAAAAACTGGAAGGACTCAAGCCTGAACGTGTTTTTCATTATTTTGAAGAGATTTGTGCTATTCCCAGAGGTTCGGGCAATATGGAGCGAATCAGCAGATATTGTATGGAATTTGCCCGAAAGCGTGAGTTAAAGGCCCTGCGTGACGAGGCGAACAATGTCATTGTTTTTAAAAAGGGCACTCTGGGTTATGAGGATTCAGAGCCTGTTATTCTTCAGGGACATCTTGATATGGTGTGTCAGAAAGAAGAAGGCTATATGATAGATTTTGAAAATGACGGGCTGGAGCTTTCTGTTGAAGGCGACTTTATAACAGCCGGCGGCACAACACTTGGTGCTGATAATGGCATTGCTATTGCTATGATTCTGGCGATTTTAGAAAGCGACAGCGTCTCTCATCCACCTCTTGAGGCTGTTTTTACAACGGATGAAGAAATAGGCATGATTGGCGCCAGCAAGCTTTCGTTTGACGCCCTCAGGGGCAAAAGAATGATTAACCTTGACTCGGAGGACGCCGGTGTTTTAACGGTCTCTTGTGCCGGCGGAAGTGATTTTCAAATGAGAATTCCCCTTGTGCAGACGCAATGCGAAGGCACCTGCGTCACATTGACAGTTAAGGGGCTTAAAGGCGGTCATTCAGGTGTTGAAATCAACAATGGCAGTATTAATGCTAATGTTTTGATGGCCAGAATTCTGCACCATGCCAGGCAAATAGAAGATTTTAGTCTTGTCAGCCTCAGTGGCGGTGACAAGGCAAATGCCATTCCTGCAAGGAGTGTGGCTCGCCTTTTGGTTGATGAACCGGAGACGTTTGCTGCGGGACTAGAGGCATATATCAATCTGGTTCGTGAGGAAATTGCAGAGCGGGAAAGCGGCCTTGAGGTAACAATTGAGATTGGCCAGCGGGGCAAATTTTCAGTTTTAGACAGAACCCTGCAGAAACAACTGATTTTTTTGTTGCTTTGTGCCCCAGGCGGAGTGGTTCAAATGAGCGCAGAGATTGAAAATCTTGTTGAAACCTCCTTGAATCTTGGCGTTTTGCAAACCGGTTCGAAAGAAATTCTTGTGCATTTTGCCTTAAGGAGCAACAAGCAATCTGCACTGGCATTTCTAGAGGAACGGATGAAGGTGTTTTCTGCGTGCATTCCCTGCGAAGTTAAAACCTTTGGACACTATCCGCCGTGGGAATTTATTGCAAATTCCCGTCTTCAAGAGATTTATAAAACAGCTTTTCAACAAGCCTTTGGTTATGAACCTTCGGTAGAGGCGATACATGCCGGTCTGGAATGTGGTGTTTTCGCATCTGGAATTGAGGAGCTCGATTGCATATCTATCGGGCCGGATATGTCCGGCGTTCATACCCCGTCAGAACGCTTGAGCATTTCCTCGACAGAAAAAATTTTTGATGTTATTTTAGCTGTTTTAAAGGATTGTAAATAACTCATATTGCAATATTTTTAGAATGAAAAACCATAGCGAAATAAGACAAAAGCCGCATTTGCGGCAGAATGGAGGGCATATGAATCATCAAGACGAATTTAAGCCCTATGTTCCGGCGGAACGGGTAACGCCGGAAATAACTGTGACCTCTGTTGTTATGGGCATTATTCTTGCTGTTGTTTTTGGCGCGGCCAATGCCTATCTGGGTCTTCGGGTGGGAATGACGGTTTCTGCCTCTATTCCTGCTGCGGTTATATCCATGGGTGTTATACGCATTATTCTGCGCAAAGATTCCATACTGGAAAGCAACATTGTACAGACTATCGGTTCTGCCGGTGAATCAGTTGCAGCCGGTGCCATTTTCACGCTGCCGGCTTTGTTTTTATGGGCTGCAGAGGGAAAAATGGACAAGCCGGACCTTTTATCAATGACCCTAATTGCCCTTTTAGGCGGACTTTTAGGGGTGTTTTTCATGGTGCCCTTGCGCAATGCGCTGATTGTGAAAGAGCATGGCGTTTTGCCCTATCCGGAAGGAACGGCCTGTGCGGAGGTTCTCCTTGCGGGGGAAGAAGGGGGAGCCAGTGCCTCAACGGTGTTTGCGGGAATGGGTTTTGCAGCGATTTTTAAGTTTATCATTGATGGGCTGAGACTTGTGTCAGGAGAAATTTCTTTCCGTGTCAGGGGCTATGCGGGGGAAATCGGAACGCAGATTTATCCGGCAGTTATGAGCGTTGGCTACATTTGCGGAGCGAGAATTTCCTCCTATATGTTTGCCGGAGGCATTGTAAGCTGGCTAGTGATGATTCCTTTAATTGTTCTTTTTGGTGAAAACATCACTCTCTATCCCGGAACGGAGGCTGTTGGTGACATTTTTGCTGCCGGCGGTGCCAGTGCCATCTGGAGCACCTATATACGGTATATCGGCGCCGGTGCCTTAGCTGCCGGCGGTATTATCAGCCTAATTAAATCATTGTCCCTCATTGTGCAAACCTTTGGCGGCGCCATGAAGAGCATAGCCGGTGCAAAGGTTACTTCACAGAGCCGCACGGCAAGAGATTTAAACCTGAAATTTGTGCTTGCTTCCATTGCAGTGCTAACGGTTTTGGTCTGGCTCATTCCTGCCATTCCCGTTTCCTTCATTGGTGCAGTGATTGTGGTTGTGTTCGGCTTTTTCTTTGCAACGGTTTCTTCCCGCATGGTGGGCCTTGTGGGCAGCAGCAACAACCCTGTTTCCGGCATGGCGATTGCCACTCTTTTAGCAACCACGCTGATTTTAAAAGCTATGGGCACTGTGGGCGCCGTGGGCATGGGCAGTGCCATTGCAATTGGGTCCATCATCTGTATTGTTTCGGCCATTGCCGGTGACACCTCTCAGGATTTAAAAACTGGCTATCTGTTGGGTTCGACACCGAAAAAACAACAAATTGGTGAAATTATCGGTGTGGTTTTTGCCTCTTTGGCCATTAGTGGCACGCTGTATTTGCTGGATAGTGCATGGGGTTTTGGGTCTCAGCAGTTGGGTGCGCCTCAGGCAACGCTGATGAAGTTGATTATTGAGGGTGTTATGGAGGGAAATCTTCCTTGGGCGCTGGTTTTCATGGGTGCATTTATTGCTGTTGCAGTTGAAATTGTTGGAATTCCGGTTCTCCCCTTTGCAATCGGGGTATATCTCCCTGTTCAGCTGAGTGCATGCATTATGGTGGGCGGATTGATTCGCCTTGCCCTTGATAAGATGAAACGTAGCGAAGAAGAGAAAAAGGCGATTGTCGGCGACGGGGTTCTGTTTTGCTCCGGTATGATTGCGGGCGAGGGACTGATCGGCATTGTTCTTGCGTTGCTGGCTGTGTTCGGAGTTGATTCTGTGTTTGACCTTTCGGCCAGATTCGCCATTTCGACAGGTGTATCAAATGTGGGCGGACTTTTACTGTTTGGCGTTATCATTCTGACAGTTTTAAAATTCTCCCTCTGGAAAAAGCGCAGGTAAGCCATGATGAAGAAAAAGACAGTAGAAAATTATCTCACGCGCATACCCATGCGGGAAGAACATCTAAGATGGAGCACTGACCGGGACGGCATGGTGACACTAGAGCTTGAAAATAAAGGCGTTTTTAACAGATTGGCGCAAAAGCTTTTTAAAAAGCCTCCCGTCAGTTATATTCATCTTGACGCAATGGGCAGTTTCATTTGGCCAATGCTAGGCGGAGAAAAGGATATTTCAGCGATAGGCAGTGACGTAAAAACACAATTCGGCGAAAAGGCAAATCCGCTCTATGAAAGGCTGATTCATTATTTTCAGATTCTCGAAAGCTATCATTTCATTAAATGGAAAAAAGAAGCATAATTCTTTGCCTCAGCTTTTTTGTTAAATCATTCGCCGGCAAAGGTGATAACGCCAATAATCACGTGGAGGGGGACAATGATTCAAACTGTTTTTTTAGATATTGACAACACGCTGATGGATTTTAACGCAAATGCACGAGAATCTATGGAGGCGGCGTTTCGTGAAGCAGGGCTTTCCTTTCGTGAGGAGATGTTTCCTGTTTTCATGGCGGTGAATGACCGGCTGTGGCTTGATATAGAAAAGGGGACACTGACCCGTGAGAAGCTGCACCGCATTCGCTGGGGCGAGGTGTTTCGGGAACTGGATATTGATTTTGACGGTGAAGAATTTGAACATTTGTTTCTGCCACAACTGGAGGTCGCGCCGCCCTTGGTGGAAGGAGCGCTGGAGCTGCTAGAATACTTATATCCTAAATATACCGTCTGTCTGGCCAGTAATGCGCCCTATTTGCAGCAAACGAGGCGGTTGGCGGGATCTGGTATCTTGCCTTATGTTCATAAAGTTTTTATCTCTGAAAAGCTGGGTCATGCCAAACCGGGAAAAGAGTTTTTTGATGCTTGCTTTGGTGAACTTCCTGGACATCAACCGGAAAAGAGCATCATGATTGGCGATTCTCTTTCTGCTGATATTACCGGCGGTAAACGTTATGGAATGAAAACCTGTTGGTTTAATCCGGAGAATCGAACTGTGCCCCCGGAGTTACAGATTGATTATGTAGTTAAATCGCTGAAGGAAATTCAAAAGATTTTATAAGGAAAACAAGATAGAAAAATAGTTCCAGGTAAGGTTTTTTCTTGACAAAGAAAAACGGAGCAAAGCGTACTTTGCAATGTCAGGACGGGCCCCCGAAAAGCCTATTGGCTTTTTGGGCAAAGGAGGAGCAAGGGAGCGGGCGTTAGTTTTTCTTGACAAAGAAAAACGGAGCAAAGCGTACTTTGCTCCGACGTGGTGCCGGTGGCCGGACTCGAACCGGCACGGTGTCACCACCGGTGGATTTTGAGTCCACTACGTCTGCCAATTCCATCACACCGGCATATTCTTTTGTGCTAATTATAACAGCAAAAATTATTATATACCAATTAACGAAAAAAGTCAAGACTTTTCTAAAGGATTTCTCTTAGAAATCTTATTTAGGGTGCTAAGGGTTCCGGCTGGCCAAAAGCTTTTTGTGCCATTCAGGCGAGCAAAGGAAATTTTTCTGTTTTTTGACAAGGGCAATCCGGCTTCTTCATATTTTTTGCTTATTCATAAAAATCTGTTTCCGGAGTTGTATAAATGTTGACTTGAGGGGAGATTGGGGATATAATAATGAATAGAGAAAACAATGGAAAGAGGAATGTTTATGAGGATTAAAATTGGCATTGTCGGTTATGGAAACCTGGGCAGAGGTGTTGAATGTGCCATTAAACAAAACGAAGATATGGAGCTTTACGGTGTTTTTACAAGAAGAAAACCCGAAGAGGTGAATACTCTGACCGGTGCCAAGGTTTTTGATATTGGCGATATAGAGTCACATAAGGAAGAGATAGATGTTTTAATTATCTGCGGTGGAAGTGCAACAGATTTGCCGGTTCAAACTCCGGCGCTGGCAAAAAGCTTTAACGTGATTGACAGCTTTGATACTCATGCTAACATTCCGCAGCATTTTGCAAACGTGGATGCTGCTGCCGGAGCTGCCGGCAAAGTTGCTATGATTTCTGTTGGCTGGGATCCGGGCATGTTCTCTTTGAATCGGTTATATGCTCAGGCTGTTTTGCCTGATGGCGAGGCATATACCTTCTGGGGTAAAGGGGTTAGTCAGGGCCATTCTGATGCCATTCGTCGCATTGAGGGCGTGAAGGATGCAAAACAGTATACCATTCCTGTAGAAAAGGCCTTAGAGGCCGTTAGAAGCGGAGAAAACCCCGCTCTTTCCGTGCGAGAGAAGCACATTAGAGAATGTTTTGTTGTAGCAGAGGCGGGGGCAGATATTGTCAGAATTGAAAACGAAATTAAAACCATGCCCAATTACTTTGCTGATTATGATACCATTGTGCATTTCATTTCAGAAGAGGAATTGCAGCGTGACCACAGCGGCATTCCCCATGGCGGCTTTGTGATTCACAGCGGCAAAACGGGTTTGCACGGTGAACATAAACATGTGATTGAATATAGCCTGAAGCTGGATTCTAATCCTGAATTTACTTCTTCTGTGCTGGTGGCTTATGCTCGTGCTGTCTGCCGCATGAACAGGGAAGGGCAAAGTGGCTGCAAAACGGTTTTTGATGTGCCGCCGGCATATTTATCACCAAAATCAGCAGAAGAATTACGGGCGCATTTATTGTAATAAAGCAGAGTATTTTAATAAGTTACATCCAAAACAAAAATCCTATCGAAAGATAGGATTTTTGTTTTGGAGGGGCAGAATGGTTTAGGTGACCATATAAAAATAAGCTTTGCGAAAAGCAAAGCTACCTTAACTTCTTCCCTTTTCACTATTACATATTCCTTTCCAAAAATTGACAAGTCATTTTAGGGAAAAGTGAAGAGTGAATAGGTAATAAGTAAAATCGACAAGATTCTGTCGAACCTTGTCGATTTTTGGAGGCGCCACCCAGATTTGAACTGGGGGTAAAGGTGTTGCAGACCTCTGCCTTACCACTTGGCTATGGCGCCGTCTATGATATTATATGAAGCATTTAAAAAAAGATGACTTTTAAAAATGCTTTGCTGACAAAAAAACTTGCCTCTAAGGGCTTAGAAGCAAGTTTTTAATTGGAGCGGAAGACGAGATTCGAACTCGCGACGTTCACCTCGGCAAGGTGTCGCTCTACCACTGAGCCACTCCCGCACATTAACCAAACATAAGGTTGGTGCCTCCGGGTGGAATCGAACCGCCGACACAGGGATTTTCAGTCCCTTGCTCTACCGACTGAGCTACAGAGGCAAGTATGGCGACCCGAGGGGGGCTCGAACCCCCGACCTCCAGCGTGACAGGCTGGCATTCTAACCAACTGAACTATCGGGCCCTGCTCGACGGATGATATGGTGGGCGCTACAGGGCTCGAACCTGTGACCCTCTGCTTGTAAGGCAGATGCTCTCCCAGCTGAGCTAAGCGCCCATTTTTTCATCCCATCGTTTAGCGACAAATAGTATTATACACGAATCTATTAGCTATGTCAAGAGAAATTTTCATTTTTTTTAATTTACAACTAAAAAGATGTATATACTGGCGAATAGGCTTTATTGTGACAGGTTTGGTCTGTGCGAATGGAGCCGAAAGGGGCGGTTTCGTCATTGTTCTAAAGGCTTTGGCATTTTAGTTGACATTGCCTCTTTCTTCATGTATAATAAACCTGTTGCAAAAATGAGGGAGGGGCGGTTGCTTATGCAAATTTTAATCAGGGCGTTAGGCATAATCGGTTTGGTTCTGTCTTTTATTCCCTTTCAGTTTAAACGGCATAAGCATATTGTTTTGTGCAAAATGCTTTCCTCCTGCGTTTTTTCGGTCCAGTATTTTTTAATGGGGGCTTACACCGGTGCATGGCTGGATTTAGTCTCTGCACTGAGAAATTATTTGTTTTATAAGTTTGTGGACAGAAAACTTTCCACCCTGCCGGTGACAATGGCTTTTTCACTGTTGATTGTGGTGCTGGGGATTGGTTCCTGGGGCGGCTGGCTGAGTTTGCTTCCGATCATTGCCAAATTACTTTCAACCGTGTCTTATGGCATGAAGAATGAAAGAATGTTGCGGTTCATTGC
>JAZSAS010000017.1:0-5441 GCA_045602005.1 Clostridia bacterium | reverse complement strand
TCGGCATGCGATTTGGAAAATGATGAAAGCTCTTTGTCAGAGTGCAGGGGTGGATCGAGAAAAAGTGTTCCCCCATAATCTGCGGCACCTATTTGCACGCACCTATTATTCCATTCAAAAAGATATTGTGCGACTAGCTGATATTCTTGGCCATTCAAGCATAAACACAACTCGTATTTACACCATGGAAACAGGGGATGTTCACCGCAAACAGATTCAAAAACTAGGACTATTAAGACTATAAATAAAAAACCACATAATTGAAATTATGTGGCAGACGTTTAACAGTTTATAAAGGAAAGAATGACGAAAATTATGACAAAAACAATGACGAAAACAACATTCAAAAGAAACAAACAAAAAAATGCTATATACGAAGCCAACCAACGGCATGATTTAAAGACCGGACAATGTGAAGTGTGTACAACCGGTCTATTTTGTCATGTATATTTTTAATGAATAATAACGAATTCTAGTAAAATAACAACAAAACATTGACAATTACCTTCCTAAAATGCTATAATTAAGTAGGTAGATTACTATGTATTTGTTATGTTTTCTTACATAATTTCAATTATGTGGCAGACGTTTTTTTACTATTTTTCGCAACGGGCATTACGTTTAATAGACGGATATAAATCAATTTCTGAAAGAGTTAAAATAATGGATAGTTAAGATATGTCCAAGTGAAAGAAGTTACAACAACCGCCATGGTGTCTATGGTGAAAGCGAGAATCATTTTAGGTGCAAGTTTTATAGAATTAAAGAATATATTAGAATTGATGATAACACTATGATATATACACAAAACATTCAAGATAACACAATCTGGCTTTTAATACTATTAATTTGTTTAATATTCATTGTTTTCCTGGCATTCTATTTTAATATTATGAAGCCATTTACGGAAACAAGAGACTATATTAAAACAGAAATGCAGCGCACTGAAGGCGAGGAACGCCTTTTTTGGAAAAACAAATTAAAAAGATGGTATATACTGCATATTCCAATAATAGGAAGATTGGTCATAAAGTTTTTAAAAGAATAGTAGAACATTTGAGGTGTAGACGTCTATATTGCCCCTCATCCACGGGCATAAAGACTTGTGTCTCGTTTATAAATTAATTTGTTTTTCGCCGACTGGCCACACAAAGATGGGAACTTCTGGATAACGCCTCTTTAAACCCCTCTGCCTAAAGGGATAAAAGGGTTATTCTTTTACCACCTCGAGGAGGACCTTTTGCAGTGGACACGGTGAAACTGTAAGGGACGTATGTGGGCATCGTCCCTTACGACATTTTATTAGACACCTCGCCCCCCCTTTTTTTGTGTCAAAATCTACTTACACGAATAAAAATGAATAATAAAAGGAATCAGTTGGAGATAGTGTATTCTTACCAACCGATTCTTTTTTATATGTTTTTTCTGGAAATAATGATTTTAGAGGAAAGAGAAGAGAGAAAAGAACAAAAAGAAACGACAATTTTCGACAGAAGATTGTCGTTTCTTTTTGGTGAGCTGAATGGTTTAGATGCCATAGGGTTTAGCTTTGCAACTTGTTGCAAAGCTAAATTATTGCTCCGCAATAACTAAATAACTCCTTCGGAGTAGCTAAATTAAATTCGCCTTTAAGCGTGCGTAGCACATTTAGCTGCCGTAGGCAATTTAGCTGAACTTGTTCAATTTAGCTCGCGTAAGCGAATTTAGCTGAAAAAAGACATTATTCTTATCGAATAATGTCTTTTCTCTGGGAAAACCGAACCATTGAGATATTTAATTTTATAATGATTTGACAACTCCGTTGTCATGAATTGGCTTCGCCATGAATTGTTACTTTGTAACATGAATTGAATTGCCTTAATGCACCATAAGGTGCAATTCATGAGCCACAAGGCTCAATTCGTGAAATCGCAGATTTCAATTCGTGCCGTCAGGCAATTCATTGAAAAAAGCACCGACAAAAGTCGATGCTTTTTTTCTGGTGAGCCATCGCGGATTCGAACCGCGGACACCTTGATTAAAAGTCAAGTGCTCTGCCGACTGAGCTAATGGCCCATATGGCTGGGATAGCAGGACTCGAACCTACGAAATGCCAGAGTCAAAGTCTGGTGCCTTACCGACTTGGCTATATCCCAACATATCCCAAGACATAGATAGAATTTGGCTGGGATGGAAGGACTCGAACCCTCGAAATGCCGGAACCAGAATCCGGTGCCTTACCAACTTGGCGACATCCCAACATGTATACCGAACATCCGAAAGTATTTCCGGAAATGGCGGAATTATACATTTTAAAAGTGGGGTGGATAATCGGATTCGAACCGACGACCTCTAGAGCCACAATCTAGCGCTCTAACCAACTGAGCTATATCCACCATGAAAAGAAAGTGGCGCGCCTGAAGAGATTCGAACTCCTGACCCACTGCTTAGAAGGCAGTTGCTCTATCCGACTGAGCTACAGGCGCATATAAAGCAGAATTGCTTGGAGCGGGTGATGGGAATCGAACCCACACAATCAGCTTGGAAGGCTGAGATTCTACCATTGAACTACACCCGCAAACATAGTTTGCACGTATACCGACTAGAGTATTATAGCAGTTTATCAAATATTTGTCAAGAGATTTTTTTAAAAAAATTAAAAAAGATTACAAAAACAGAATTAAACAACAAAGTGAAGCTGCTAAACCACGAAATATCAGTTTTTGCCGAGGGTTTCTTAACCATGCTGGGTATAAATTTACTTTTTCTGGAAATTCTGTTAGTGAAAAAGAAAAAGGCTGGTGATTGGTTTTGGCAAATAAGGTAGAAATCTGCGGTGTGAACACTTCTAAGCTGCCGGTGCTTTCCAACGACGAGAAAATGGCGCTTTTTGAAAAAATCAAGCAGGGGGATAAAGAGGCACGGGAGACCTTTATCGGTGGCAATCTTCGACTGGTTCTCAGCGTGATTCAACGGTTTAATAACAGGGGAGAGAATTTGGATGACCTGTTTCAGATTGGGTGTATTGGTCTGATTAAGGCAATTGATAATTTTGATACCTCCCATAATGTTAAATTTTCCACTTATGCCGTTCCTATGATTATCGGTGAAATTCGGCGGTATCTGCGGGATAATAACCAGATTCGGGTTAGTCGTTCTATGCGTGATGTTGCCTATAAAACATTAAAAGCCAAGGAGGAATATGTTAACCAACATGCAAAAGAACCTACGATTGATGAGTTAGCCAGAATTTTAGAGTTGCCAAAGGAGGATATTGTTTTTGCTCTGGAGTCTATACAGGACCCGATTAGTCTTCATGAACCGGCATATAATGATGGTACCGATACCATTTTTGTGATGGACCAGGTAAAAGATACTAAAAACACAGATGAACATTGGCTGGAGAATATTGCCTTGAGTGAAGCCATGAAAAGGCTTTCCGAACGGGAAAAACATATTATTAACCTTCGATTTTTTTCCGGAAGAACACAAATGGAAGTGGCAGAAGAAATCGGCATTTCTCAGGCACAGGTATCCCGGCTAGAGAAGGGTGCTTTAGAGAGAATGAAAAAATATATTTAAATCAGAGTATGGTTTTATGCCATATAACAGCATAAGAAAAAACTCAGAATACAAAAAGTATTCTGAGCTTTTCTTAACCAATCGGTTTTGTGCTTTGATTATTTTGCGATAGCGTCTTTTAAAGCCTTACCAGCTTTAAAAGCAGGAACAACAGATGCAGGAATTTTGATAGCAGCGCCGGTCTGAGGATTCTTGCCTTCACGAGCTGCTCTCTTTCTGGTTTCGAAAGTACCGAAGCCGATCAAAGCGATTTTCTCACCCTTCTTCAGCTCGTCAGTAATAGTTGCAGTGAAAGCACCCAGCATTTTCTCGGCATCTTTCTTAGAAACCTCAGCTTTTGTAGCGATAGCAGCAACTAATTCTGCCTTATTCATTTATACACAACCTCCATTCTTAAATTTTTCCTATGTTATTATTATAACCATATAAATTCCGTTTGTCAATGGAGTTTTTCCTATATTTTACTGACTTTTTACAAATTTTTGTTATATTTTGTGAGTTATCACCCAAAAAAACCTAAAAATGTAAACTTTTGTATAATTTTTCCATGCAAAAATATGTTTTTAAAATTTTGAGATAAAAGGTATTGACATAGGACTGGTTTATGTGCTATAATACCATTTGTTGTGACGCAATGTGCTGGTGTAGCTCAATCGGTAGAGCAGCTGATTTGTAATCAGCAGGTTACAGGTTCAAGTCCTGCCACCAGCTCCATAAGGTTTTTATAAAAAATTAAAAAAATGATTGACAGACTTGTGGTTTTATGATATAATTCATGAGTCAGTGTGAATCAACTTATATGGAGGGGTTCCCGAGTGGCCAAAGGGGGCAGACTGTAAATCTGTTGTCTTCGACTTCGATGGTTCGAATCCATCTCCCTCCACCATTTTTTTTTCTTGTGTTTCTGCAAGAACGAAAGCCCGCTTGCAGGGCTTTTTCTTTTGAATATTTACATAACCGGGATATAGCGCAGTTTGGTAGTACACCTTGGACACACAGTATACTCAATAAAATTTAATAATTATCCATTCATTTGAAAAGATGAATGGAAATATCGGGATATAGCGCAGTTTGGTAGCGCGCTTCGTTCGGGACGAAGAGGCCGCAGGTTCAAATCCTGTTATCCCGACCACCTTAAACCTCAGTAACCAAGCGGTTTCTGAGGTTTTTGTTTTGTTTGAAACCCCTTATTTTTTTTGTTTTGACCTCAATTTTTTATCTTCAACTGTGGGACAAAGTCCTTTTCTTTGTTTACACCGTATCAAAATTTAATACACCCAAAAGCTATGGCACGGACTTTTATGTCCGTGCCATCTGTGTTATTATGCATTTTTGAGTTTCGCTTTTTGTTCTGCGATTTCGGCTTTCATTTCCTTTATCAGTATGGCGAGTTTTTCTTCACATTCTTCTCTTGTAGGTGCATATATGTTTCTTGCCATTCGTTTGCCGTATGCATCCTTTGGCGAGTATCTGCCTTCATAGAGGTGGTCATTTATCTTACTGATGCATCCTGTTCCAGGCTTTCTCATCTTGCCCTTTTTAGGCTCAAATTTGGCTTGTGGAGACTTTTCTTGTTTATCTGTAATTGTTTCTTCGTTACTGTTTGTATCCTTGTTGAATCGGGCGTTAATCTTTTCAGCCGCTTCTTTCTTCATTTCCTCGGTGCTATGCAGGTATATATCAAGTGTCGTTTTGCTTGACACATGTCCGAGGATGGTAGATAAGGTTTTGATGTCCATTCCGTTTGCCACCGATGTGGTTGCGAAGGTGTGGCGGAGGTCATGGAAGGATATATTCGGCAGATTCAGCCATTTTGATATTCGCTTTCGCCTTTTTAACATATCCGCAGTTGCCTTTGGCAGTAATCCGCCTATCAAATT
>JAZSAS010000016.1:0-2069 GCA_045602005.1 Clostridia bacterium | reverse complement strand
TAGAGTTGTCTTCCTAAGACCGCTTGGCCTTCCGACTTCCCCGTATGGATTAATAAATTGATCTGTGATGTTGACCTGGTTATTATGACCGGTACCATCGTACATCATTTCTTTGCTGGCTTTGGCGGTGGTCGTAAGGCTATTTTACCGGGCGTATCTGCAATGGAAACTGTACGCAGAAACCACAGCTTGATGATGAGTCCTAATTCTCAACTTGGTAAGCTTCATGGCAACCCGGTTTATGATGACCAAATGGAAGGCGTGCGCCTTTTTGCGAAAGAACACAACCTTTTCCTGTTCAACGCAATTTTGGACGCTAAAAAAGAATTTGTTAAGATTTTTGCCGGCGACTGGGATAGTGCCCACATTGAAGCCTGCAAATTTGTAGATAAAGTTTATGGCGTAGAAATTGATGAACCTGCAGACGTGGTTATTGCTTCCTGCGGTGGTTACCCCAAAGATATCAATGTTTACCAATTGCAAAAAACCATGGACAACGCTTGGTGCGCAGTTAAAGAAGGCGGCGTTGTAATCATCATCGGCGAATGTGAAGAAGGTAGCGGTAGTGCTGCTCTGGAAAAAGCTTTGCAAGAAAATCCGTCTGCTGATGCAATCAAAGCTCAATTGGAAAAGAACTTTGTTATCGGTGCACATAAAGCTTTTGCAATTACCCGCTTGATGAAAAAAGCAAAATTCATTCTTGTTTCTGCTCTCGATAAAAAGATTGCAAAAGACTTGCTTTTTGAAGCAGTTGATACCGTTGATGAAGCAATTAAACTGGCAGAAAAGAATGTTGGTACAGACTATAAAGTGGTGTTAATGCCTCAAGGAAGCCTGACTGTTCCGCTGTTAAAAAAAGTTTAAAAATGCCGAAAAATGGCTAAAATACGTGGTTTTTTCCTTGCCTTAAAGATTTTTTTGGTCTATAATATGTGGTGTTGACGGTGCCTTTGGCATTATGAATACACTATGAACTTATAGGTTAAAAAAGGAGAGGGTTTTATTGAAAATGGATATAGATTATAAAGCCATTGGTATGAGAATTAAGGCGGCTCGTGTTCGTAAAGGTGTTACTCAAGGTAACATTGCGAAGATTACCGGCTTGTCCACTCCTCATATCAGCAACATAGAAACTGGTAACACTAAATTAGGCTTGCCGACTATCATCCATTTAGCTAATGTATTAGATGTTTCTGTAGACGAATTGTTGTGCGATAACATTCACCGTAGTGAAAGAATTTTCCACAACGAATTGTCCGATTTGTTACAAGATTGCTCCGTTGATGAATTGCACATCATTGCGGAATTAGCAAAGGTAGTAAAAAAATCTGGTATCAATAGCGTTAAAAAAACAAGAGGTCGCAAAAGCAAAAAAGCTTTGGCTGAATAAATCACAGGCTGACATAGCTCAGTCGGTAGAGCAACTGATTCGTAATCAGTAGGTCGCGTGTTCAAGTCACGTCATCAGCTCCAAAAGAAATGTAGTCCCTGTGCGGGTTTTGACCGCATAGGGACTTATTTATTTTTATACATTTTGGGCTTATGGGTGCGCTTATGGGTGCGTTTTTGGTTTAATTGGTATTTTTATTGATTATTTCTTTGAGTAATTTTTCAAAAATATGATGATTTTCTTTTGCACGTCGTTCCGATTCAACATAGTAAGATCTTTCCAAAGTGCCAACGCTATGACCTAAGACAAATTCAGTGCATCTTTCTTGAATTCCTATTTCATCCCGAAGTGTAGATGAGGCAATTCTAATCTTGTGAGAGGACATAATAGGGATGTTGTAGGTCTTACAAATAGTTCTAAGTTTTTTGTTAAACCCACTTCCGTATGCTTGTGTTACTGGATAAAAGGGTGCACTTTCATTTCTTTTTCGTTTACTTGGTAATCTATCAGGAAGATTTCGGCGTTGGAAGAATAGAAACCCTTTTTCATTAGTCAGCCTATTCATAGTAAGATATTTTTCAGAGGATTTTTGGAATAAGCGTAAATGTTCTATCGTTATGACTGATAGTGGTAGCGTTCTTGTGGAACGTTCTGTTTTAGTGTTCTTTCTTACAATAGG
>JAZSAS010000015.1:0-45926 GCA_045602005.1 Clostridia bacterium | reverse complement strand
CTCAAATTATAATTAAAGCTGATAACAAAACAATTTACACTTCACCGGAAATTGATAAAACTTCAGCCCCTGTTAGTTTTGATGTAAATATAACCGGATGCAACGATTTAAAAATCATATCAACTCACAACTTAAGTGATTTTTGGGGAGATTATCCGTACATAAATATCGGAGAACTTGGTTTATATCAGTAATCAATCCGGTACTGTAACAAGCAGGGAAGATGTATACCATCTTCCAAATATTTAGGATATCCTAAGACCTTAAATGGGATGATGTGGGCATCGTCCCCTACAATAAAAGGCTGAATGATTGATTTCATTCAGTCTTTTAATATTACTGTCCTTTACAGTACACGCCATAGCCTCCCTGTTTTCTTCTATTACTTCGATTATTACCCGATGATATCCAGCACATCGCTTTCGTAGTTTTCCCCAAGCTCACCGATGTGTACATAATTATCCGGTATTTTTCCTACTATGACAGTTTGCGTAACGGGCATTGTTGTGGTAACCTTAGTGGTCATATTCACACTGGGCAGAACGATGCCTATCTGCGTGGTGGCGGTCAGATTCACGGTGAGAAGGGTCTGGTTAATGCCTGTTTCGGTAAAGGAAGTTTCAAATTCAACCACCACGTGACCATAAGGCATAAGCTGAACAGAGAAACGGGGACCGATGCTGGCGAATAAATCATAGCCCATCAGTGTGCCCATAGGCAAAAAAAGTTCTATTTCATCCACTTTGGCAATCTCTTCGGTAATAGACATGGAGGCTTCGGCCTTGAGCTGATTCACACGGCTCATGTTGGATGTAACGGCACTGATGGTGCCATCCTCTAAGCGAGACAAGTCGACAATTTCGCTGTAATCCGTATCGGCAAACAGGCGACCAATGGCCCGGTGCATTGCCTGCTCGGCAATCATGGTGGCCTGATTTTTAGAAAGCTCCATCATAACCGGTCTGATTATTTTTAAAAAATAAATCAAACTGCCGGTTAACAGTGTGACAATCAGCATGAAAACCAGAAAGCCGGATATCTTGCGCCTGCCATGTGTGCTGATGTGAATACGATGTCTTGTGCCTAGTCGCATAGAGTCACCGCCTGTTTTTACATTTTCATAACATATTATATGCAGGGTGATTCAGGGGTGTGACAGGAGATTTTAATTGCAGCACAGCCATAAGGCAGAAGTGACAGCCTGACACCGCTCTGCCACAGATTTTTCTCAAAAAGGAGTTTTCCTTCTGCAAAAAGCTGGCGGGGCGTTTGAGATACATTGACAACACAGAGCACCTGCTCCTCATCAAGCGTTCTGTAAAAGGCAAAAACACCGTCGCCGCAAAAAACAGGCTCTAAGCGGCCGAATCGCAGGGCAGAACTTTTGTTTTTCATTTCTGCAAGAGCACGGTAACAGGCACTAATTTCCGGTTTGATAGGGCGGTCGCCCATATAAGCCCTGTTAAAGGGGTCTTCAAACCCCTCCATGCCAATTTCATCGCCGTAATAGATACAGGTGTTACCTGGAAGACAAAACAGCAGAAAAGCAGCAATATACAGCCTGTTTTTAGCTCGTTCCAGTGCTGCCCCTGAAAGACGAAATGCCGCACGCTCCCATCGACTTTGTGGCCATGTATCAACACCGAGAACCGTCAGAATGCGAGGGGTGTCGTGGGTGGAAAGCAAATTCATGGTGGCAAGCAGGCTGTCAGCCGGGTAATTCTCACATATGGTCATAACAGCCTCCTGCAGTGCTCCGGCGCTCATCTCACCACGCACAAATCTAATGATGGCATCACGCCAGACATAATTCATCACAGAGTCGAGGCAAGCACCTTGCAGATATTTCCGCCTATTTCCATAGCTGATTTTGTTGGAGGCATCTTCCCAGACCTCGCCCAACACCAAGGCATTCGGCTTTTCTTCTTTAACGGTTTTGTAGAGCTGGAGTAAAAATTCATCTGGCAATTCGTCAGCCACATCCAGCCGCCATCCATCAGCACCCTGGCGAAGCCAATAGCGGATAACACTTGTCTCATCTGTCAAGATAAACCGGCGAAAGGCCGGGGCATTTTCATTGGTGCAGGGCAGAGTGGCAATCCCCCACCAAGAGGTATAGCGGTGGGGATAATCCTCAAATTGAAACCAACTTCGGTAGGGTGAGTCCGGATGGTGATAGGCACCGCCCTTGAAACGATTTTTTATGTCAAAGTACCGACTGTCGCTTCCGGTGTGAGAAAACACACCGTCAATCATCACCTTCATGCCCAGAGCATGGGCATGATCGCACAACATCTTAAAATCCTCGTTGGTGCCCAGTAGCGGGTCAATGCACAGATAATCGGCTGTGTCATAGCGATGATTGGAAAAAGCCATGAAAACAGGATTCAGATACAGAGCACCAACACCCAATTTCTTTAGATAGGGCAGCTTTTCTATGATGCCGGCCAAATTGCCACCATAAAAATCATTGTTACGTATTTCACCGTTTTCATCGGGTTCAAACATCGGCACCTCGTAAACATCCTCATGCAGTGTGAAGGGTGTGAGCTTATGGGAACAGTCGCAACTTCCTTTTTTGTTAAAACGGTCAGGGAAAATTTGATACATGACAAGACCGCAAAATTCACGAGAAATGGGATGCTCCCGCTTATAGCATGTCAACTGCCAGCAGTGGCCTTCTGCTTTTGGGCGGTTTTGTTCATCTCGAAAAATATGGTGTGCTCCTTGTGCTGTTTCTATTTTAAAATGGTAAAAATATAAGCCGGTTTTTGAGAGGATTATGGAAAGCAGGTAGGTGTGGTAGCCGTTTTTAGTGCCCATGTGCATCATAGGATGGGGCACCGGTTCATGTCCGTCCTCAGCCAGCATGAAAAGGACGCCGGTTTCCTCGGCGTCCTTTAAACAGAAGTTAAGGTGCAGAGTCTCCCCTAAGGGCAGACAGCCAAAGGGTGTTTTAAATTGAGTATCACGACTGTCAAACAGAATCTGCATGGTGTTCACTCCTCACTTTATTATGCTTTTGGCATTCCAGATTTTTTCACAATATTCCGTCACGCTTCTGTCAGAGGAGAAAATACCTGCACCGGCAATGTTGCAGAGTGACATGCGGTTAAATCGCATGCGGTCGGCATAGGTTTTTTGCACACCCTGTTGAGCTCTGTGATAATCTGTAAAGTCTGCCAGGGTCATGTAGGGGTCCTGCCCCTGACCAACGAGGGCATAAACCAGGTCAGAAAAATCTACACCGGCAACACCCTGTCTCAGATAAGAAACGGCACGTTCCACCAGCGGGTCGGACTGTATAATTTGTGCCGGCTCATATCCCTCACGGCGTCGGGAGGCCACACGGTCTGCTGTCATGCCGAAAAGAAAAATATTTTCATCACCCACAGCCCGACGGATTTCCACGTTGGCACCATCTAAAGTGCCCAGCGTGACAGCGCCGTTAATCATTAGTTTCATGTTGCCAGTGCCGGATGCCTCTTTGCCGGCAACGGAAATTTGTTCTGAAATATCAGCGGCGGGAATAATCAGTTCTGCCAGTGAAACACGGTAATCCTCCAGAAAAATGACCTTTAAGCGGTCTCTGGTGACAGGGTTTGCATTGACCTCGGCGGCAATGCAGTGAATCAGCCTGATAATTTGCTTTGCCATGGCATAGCCGGCTGAGGCCTTGGCGCCAAACAGAAAGGTGCGGGGCTGAAATTCCTGCTGGGGATTTTCTAAAAGATTATGATAGAGATATAAAATGTGCAGGGCATTTAAGAGCTGTCGCTTATATTCATGGAGTCGCTTAACCTGCACATCAAATAAAGATGCCGGATCTACAAGAATGCCGTTATGCTCCTCAATATAAGATACCAGACGCAGCTTGTTTTTTAATTTGATTTTTTGTAGCTGTTCCAAAACCGCAGTGTCATTTTGATAGGCTTTCAGGTCCTTGAGCTTATCTGCATCTTTTAAAAATCCATCTCCGATGAGCTCTGTAAGAAAAGCTGTCAGCTCAGGATTTGCCTGACACAGCCACCGGCGGTAGGCGATGCCGTTGGTGATGTTTAAAAATTTGCCGGGCATCACCTGGTGAAAATCACGGAACACATCTTCCTTTAGAATTTGGGTATGCAGAGCAGAAACACCATTGACCTTATGGCAGCAGCAAAGGCAAAGGTTTGCCATTTTCACCCTGTCGCCTTCTATAATTTTCATATAGTTAATTTTAGCTGTATCACCGCCGTATTTTTCATTTAAGAAAATCAGAAAACGGCGGTCAATTTCGCAAACAATCTGATAAATGCGTGGCAGGAGAGAAGAAAACAGAGATACCGGCCAAACCTCCAGTGCCTCACTCATAATGGTGTGGTTGGTATAAGACAGTGTTTTGGTGGTTAAATCCCAGGCGTCATCCCAGGAAAGGTTCTGCTCATCCATTAAAATACGCATCAGCTCCGGCACACAAAGGGAGGGATGGGTATCATTGATATGAATGGCCACCAGTTCCGGCAGCTTCATGATGTCATCGGTCTTTTTGAAGAAATCTTTTATAATGCTCTGCAGGGAGGCGCTGACTAATAAATATTGCTGCTTCAGGCGCAATTCTTTACCCTGATAGTGGTCATCAGCAGGGTAGAGAATTTTGGAAATGGCTTCGGCACGGGAATTTTCCTCCATGGCACGAACGTGTTCACCCCGAGAAAAAAGCTCCATATCCAGCCGGTCGGCTGAGCGGGCACTCCATAGAATCAGCCGGTTAACCGCTTCGGTATGATAGCCGGAAATCAGCATGTCATAGGGCACTGCCAGCACTGTAGCGGCATCATGGTATGAAACAGTGTGTTTGCCGTTTTCCCAATGTTCAGACACATGTCCGCCGAAATGCACCTGCACCTCGTCTTCTTGGCGGGGCACCAGCCACACATCTCCTCGATCCAGCCAGTTATCGGGAAACTCCATTTGCCAGCCATCCACAATTTTCTGGCGGAAAATGCCAAACTCATAGCGAATGGAAAAACCGGTGGCAGGCACGCCCTGTGTGGTGAGAGCATCTAAATAACAAGAGGCTAAACGGCCCAGTCCCCCGTTTCCTAAACCGGCATCCGGCTCCATGTCACAAAGGTCCTCCAGGGAAATATCAAAATCAGAAAGGGCCTGGTGCAGAGCATCGGTCAACTCCAAATTAAAGGCATGGTTTTTTAAAGAGGGACCGGTGAGAAACTCCATGGACATATAATAGACCTGCTTGGCTTTTTTTCGGCTAATCTCTGAGACATAGGAACTTCTGGCATCTGCCAGCATTTCCCGAAGCATCAGGCAGACAGCCTTATAAAACTGAATCTGGGTGGCCTCCTCTGGCGTGCAGCCAAAGCGGCGCATCATGGTTTCTTCAATTCGCTTTTTCAGTGTTTGTTTGTCAAACTGTATCATATATCTGCCTTTCCGCCGCATGATGCGGCTTTTATATTCTACATAGATTGATAAATCGCCATATATTGTCCTGCAGACTCATGCCAGCTGAAATCGGTTTCCATATTAGAACGAATGACCTGTTTGAGTTCCGGTTTCTTTTCGTAGTAAAACCACAGGGAGCGGTCAACCGCATCCAACATGTCATGGGCATTGTAGCTTTTAAAGGTAAAGCCCCGGCCTTCGCCGCTTTCTGGATTAATCGGCCAAACCGTGTCTTTAAGACCGCCGGTTTCCCGCACAATGGGAAGACTGCCATATCGCATGGCAATCATTTGAGATAATCCGCAGGGCTCACTTTTTGAAGGCATTAAAAACAAATCAGAACCGGCATAAACCTTAGAGGATAAATCTGTGTCAAAGCGGATGTTGGCACTGACCCTGCCGGGATATTGCCAGGCCATTTCACGGAACATGTTTTCAAATTCTGCTTCTCCTGTGCCCAGCACAACCAGCTGCAACCGCCGTTTCATTAGCTCGTGGCGCACATAGGCAACCAAGTCCAGTCCCTTGTGGCCCACCAGACGACTGATAATAGCCACAATGGGTGCTTCTTCATCGTTTTCAAGTCCGAGATGTTCACGAAGCCGACGTTTGCCAATTTTCTTGCCGCCCATGGCACGCACGCTGTATTTATGAAACAAATGTGGGTCGGTTTGTGGATTAAAAAGCGTTGTGTCAATGCCGTTTGTAATGCCACAGAATTTATAAGAAACGCCGGCGAGCACCTCGCTCATTTCACGACCGTAATAGGCGGTTTTCAGTTCCTGTGCATAGGTGGTAGAAACGGTTGTTACCTTGTCTGCCATACAGATGGCGGAAAACATAAAGTTCAGGCAACCACCAAAGGCGAGTCTGGGCAGATATGCCTCCGGCAGTCCCAGCACCTGCTCTGCAAAGGAGAAGGGTGCCTGCCCCTGATACGCTATGTTATGTATGGTAAACATAGTTTTAATAGGGCGGTAGTCGGGATGACCCTGATAAAAGGCCTCTAGAAATAAGGGAATCAGGGCACATTGCCAATCATTTGCGTGAATCACATCTGGCCAAAAGTCAATGTGTTGCAGCATTTCAAGAACAGCCTTACAGAAATAGGCATACCGTTCACCATCATCATAGCTACCGTAAACAGAATCCCGCAGAAAATAGTACTCATTATCAATAAAATAATAGGTCACGGCTCCTTGATTTTGGCGAAACACACCGCAGTGTAACTGTCGCCACGCCAGAGGCACGCAAAAAGAGGTGACATGTTCAAGTCCTGAGCCGAATTGTTCTTTAATGGATTTATAAAGAGGCAGCACAACGGCAACCTCAGCACCATGACTAGATAGAGCTTGGGGAAGGGCATGGGCCACGTCCCCCAGTCCCCCGATTTTAATATAAGGTGCGGCTTCTGCTGATGCAAATAAAATTTTCAATGGCTAAACAACCTTTCCTTTTGTAATGATAATCTGGTGAGCCGGTGCCCCCATTAAAAGACGGCCTCGTGTCACGGTAACATCCTTGTCACAGATGGTGTATTCCAGTTCAACGTTTTCTTCAATTTTTGTATCCTGCATGAGAATGCAATTCTTGATTTTTGCTCCTTTTTCCACAGTCACACCCCGAAATAGAACGGAATTTTCCACCTCGCCGAAGATGTGGCAACCATCGGCAATCAGGCTGTTTTTAACCGTGCAGCCTTTTACATATCGGGTGGGAACCTCATCACGAACTTTGGTGTAAATCAAGCCATGGCGGAAAAAAATCTCATTTCGCATATCTGAATCAAGAAGAGCCATATTGCTGGAAAAATAACTGGGGAGAGAATCAATGCGAAGCACCTCTCCTTCAAACTCCAGTTCGCCAATGTGCAAATAAGCGCACTTTGCCTGAATGATTTCCCGCTCAAAATCCACCAGACTGTAAGAGTGAGCCTCTTTCAGCAGGTCAATTAAAAATGTTCGTTTCATGATATACATGCCTATGGAGCAGCTCACAACCCCTGGCACACCATAATGCAGCAATGCCTCCTGCACTCTGCCAGTGTAATCACTGCGAACAATCAGGTCACGGGCATCTCCTAAACCGGTGATTTCTTCCCGATGGGTAATCACGCTGATTTGTGCATCAGATTCAATATGTCGCTGTAAAAGGCTTTGAAAGTCAATGCTGCAAATAATGTTAGCATCACTTAAGAGCACATACTCTTCGTTAGAACGCTCTAAAAACCGCAGTGTTCCCCATAGTGCCTCCAGTTTCCCACGATACACGCTTTTTTGCCCCTGACCAAAGGGCGGCAGAATAAAAAGTCCGTCAACCTTGCGGTCTAAATCCCATTCCTTGCCGCTGCCCAAATGGTCCATTAAAGACTGATAGTTTTGTTTGGTAATCACACCCACATTGGTGATGCCCGAGGCCACCATGTTAGAAAGCACAAAATCAATCAGCCGGTAACGTCCGCCAAAGGGGAGAGAGGCCAGTGTTCGGTTGGCTGTGATTTCGCCCAGTTGTTCGTCGTAAATATTTGAAAAAATAATGCCCATCATGCTCATGAGCCTGCCTCCTTTCTAATCAAGTTTTCCGCTTATTTTCTTTCTGTCGCCCACAACTGTGATTTCAGGGCGTGTTTCCCCTGTGCCTGTCATACCCACCTCAGCCTCCGGCTCTATCACACTGTCTTTTCCAATGATGGCGTAATGTACCTTAGCACCTGAGCGAATGGTTACTCCCGGAAAGAGAACAGAATTTGACACCTCAGCACCTTCTTCAATGACGCAGTCGCTTGAAATGATGGAGGCATTCACGTTGCCGTAAACAGAGCAACCCTTAGTAATCATACAATCTGTCAGCTGTGCACTTTCTGCAATAAAGGTGGGAGGGCTGTCTTGATTGCGGGCATAAATACGCAAATCATTATCGTCTAGCTCAAGACCGCAATCAGGATTCAACAAGTCCATGTTGGCTTCCCACAGACTTTCCAGAGTGCCCACATCCTTCCAATAACCGTCAAATTCCCAGGAAAACAGCAGCCGGTTATCTGCCAGCATGGCAGGGATGACATTTTTGCCAAAGTCATGGGCAGATTTTTCTTTTTTGTCATCTTCAATTAAGTATTTTTTCAACACATCCCACCGAAAACAATACACGCCCATAGAGGCCTTGGTGCTCTTGGGATGTTTGGGCTTCTCCTCAAATTCTGTAATCCGGTTACTTTCGTCGGTATTCATAATACCAAAGCGGGAGGCTTCTTCAAGGGGCACATGCATCACGGCAATGGTGCAGTCTGCCTCCTGCTCTTCGTGAAAGGTGAGGAGTTTGCGATAGTCCATTTTATAAATGTGGTCACCGGATAAAACCAGCACATTTGTAGGGTTATAACGCTCAATAAAGCGAATATTCTGAAAAATGGCATTGGCTGTGCCCTCATACCAAGATTTGGAGTTAATTTTGGTAAAGGGCTGTAAAATATGAACGCCGCCTCGGTTGCGGTCTAGGCCCCAGGGTTGTCCGTTGCCGATATAGTCATTTAATTCCAGGGGTTTATATTGGGTTAAAACACCTACAGTATCAATGCCGGAATTGACACAGTTTGACAGCGTGAAATCAATAATTCTGTATTTTCCGCCAAAGGAAACCGCAGGCTTAGCAATATTCCGTGTCAGTGTGCCCAATCGGCTGCCCTGACCGCCGGCCAGAAGCATGGCAATACATTTTTTTCGGTTGATCATGACTCATTCATCTCCTTTTTGTGGTTGCAGGTGCTTTATCTCATAGAAAGCAGCTGACATAGGTGCTATTGAAATTGTTACACTTCTGGAAAAACCGTGAAAGGGGATGGCCTCTGTGCTCATTCCTTTCAGCTTTATGCCCTCCCCGCCGTAGCGTGCATCGTCTGTGGAAAAAATGCAGCGAATGCGGGAGGCATGGGGTAGTCCCAGACGGTAGTTTTCCCTAAGGACCGGAGCGAAGTTAAACACACACAATAGCTCACGGCCTTTTTTATCTCGTCGAATAAAGGCTAACACATTTTGAACATGGTCATCAGGCACAATCCATAAAAACCCCTCCCAGCTGTTTTCAATCTGCCAGAATTGGGGCTTTGACAGATATAGCCGGTTTAAATCACGAATGCAATTATGAAATTTTTTGTGATAGTCATAATCCAACAGTAGCCAGTCAAGTTCTTTTTGATAATTCCATTCAATGAATTGTGCAAACTCTCCACCCATGAACATTAGGTTTTTCCCCGGATGTGCTATTTGATAGGCCAAAAAAGCACGGAGATTAGAAAACTTCTGCTCATAAGAACCGGGCATTTTGTTAATGAGGGAGCATTTTCCATGAACCACTTCATCATGAGACAAAGGCAGAATATAATTTTCTGAAAATGCATAGGTCATGGAAAAGGTCAGCTGATTGTGAACACCGCTGCGAAAATAAGGGTCCTTCGACATGTAGGCAAGGGCATCATTCATCCATCCCATGTTCCATTTCAGCAAAAAGCCCAGTCCGCCTTGTTCCGGCGGCATGGTCACCATGGGCCACGCCGTGGATTCTTCTGCAATCATTAAAACAGCGGGGTCAAAGGCATAGGCGGCACGGTTCAATTTTTGCAAAAAAGCCACAGCATCCAAATTTTCTTTGCCGCCATCGGCATTGGGTTTCCAAGCACCATTCTGGCGGCCATAGTCTAAATAAAGCATAGAGGCCACGGCGTCAACCCGAATTCCATCAATATGATATTTTTCCAGAAAGAACAACACATTAGAAATCAGAAAAGATTGAACCTCACCTTTTGCGTAGTCAAAAATCCGTGTGCCCCAGTCGGGATGTTCATTCATGATTGGGTCAGCATACTCATAACAGCAGGTGCCGTCAAATTCAAAAAGCCCCATGGCATCCTTAGGAAAGTGTGCTGCCACCCAGTCAATGATAACACCAATTCCGGCGGCATGGCAGTCGTCCACAAATTGCATAAAATCGTGGGGCGTGCCATATCGGGAGGTGGGAGCATAATAACCTGTGACCTGATATCCCCAAGAGCCATCAAAGGGATATTCGCTGACGGGCATCAGTTCAATATGGGTATAGCCCATCTGCTTCACATAAGGAATCAGCTCAGAGGCAAGCTTTTTATAGCTGAAGAATGCACCGTCAAAATATCGTTTCCAGGAGCCGGGGTGCACTTCGTAAATGTTCATGGGCAGTTCTAGTGGGTTTTTCTTTTTTCGGCTGCGCTTGTAGCCTTGATCTGTCCAGGCAAAACCTTCTATGTTGTATAGCTTCGTAGCAGTGCCGGGACGGGTTTCAAAGTGAAAACCATAAGGGTCAGCCTTTAAACGAATGTCACCTTGGGGTGTTTCAACAGAGTATTTATACAAATCGAATTCCGAAAGGTCACTGATTGTCGCCTCCCAGATGCCACCGCCTGTGACTTTGTGCATGGGATGGCAATCTCTGTCCCAGCCATTAAAGTCACCCACAACAGAAACGCTTTCGGCACAGGGTGCCCAAACACGAAAGGTATATCCTGAATCAGATGCCGGATGTGCGCCCATAAATCGATAGGCACAAGAACAATCGCCGGCATGAAACCGGTTAAACTCCTCATTTAAGCATGTTTTTCTTTTTTCTGTCATTTCATCATCGCCCTTTTCTCTTCGTGAAAACACACAACTTTATATGTATGCAAAAATAACCAAAATTATACGAAACAGCAGCACAAAGTCAACTTATTCAAACCATTGTTTCCTTGCTTTACATATGCAAAGAATGATGCAGACCACAAGCAGCAATGCACTAATAGCGGCAACCACCGGGTCAGAAGATCCGCTTAGAGGGGCGTAGTCAATGGTGTTCCAGACGGCAACATCGGCTTTTATATCCGAAAAAATAAGTGGACAGGCATAGTATGTGATAATTGCTGAAAAAAGACCTTGTAACATTTTTCCCAGCATATAGGGTTTTAAAGAAAGATTTGTGCCTGATAAAATGCCGGCCACCTGCATCATCACACAAATTCCGCCAAAGCCAATGAAACCGGAAAGCCATGTTAAGGTCAGTTGCAGGGACAACCCCGACTGTGCAATTTCCAGTGAGCCGTTCGTCACCTCCAGCAGGCTTTTGACTGACAGTGAGGCATGGGGAGGGAGAAAATTAAGAAAAGGTGTGATGCAGTCGGTTATGGTGGCAAAGAGAACAATATAACCGCAAACGTTTAAAATTGTGGTGACACTGCCGACAACAGCTGTGGAAAACATAGCCGTCAGGCTGCGTTCTTTGGTTGGTGAAAGGGGAGCGGGACGGCTGCGAACAGGGGCAGCGGTTTTATAAAACCGAAAGCATAGACCCACTAGCAGGGCAGAGACGACGTGAACGAAATAGAGGAATATCCCTACTGCGGGCTGACACAGCATGCCTGTTCCCACAGCACCAACGATGAACAAGGGGCCGGAGTTGTTGGAGAAGGGCAGCAAACGCTCTGCCTCAGTCTTGCTCACTATGCCGGCGGTATAAAGCTCTGCTGTGATTTTGGCTCCCATTGGGTAACCGCTGATCATACCTATTGAAAAGGGAAGGGCACCGGCACCATTGACACGGAAGAGGGGTAGCATGATGGGAGAGAGAGCCCGGGACAGCAGACTCACGAATCCACTTGTCGATAATAATGATGACAGCACAAAAAAGGGAAACAGGGAGGGGATAACCGTTTTAAAACACAGTGTTAGAGAAGAGCGGGCAGCAGACATCGCTGTTTCTGATCGCAGAGCCAGCAAGACAGCGAGACCGAGCACGCTGCCATAGAGCAGGCAGTTTTTAAAACGAAGAACCCAAAAGTGCATTTTCATTGTGGCATTCCCCCTGGTTTATTGTTCGCTCAATACTTGACACAAAAGGCTTTTATGGTAATGAATATGACGGGGAATGCATAAAAATAACATATGAGGTGATTTTGGCGTGAAAAAAAGACGTGTCAAGAAGAGTGCAGCAGAGCGGGTATCCGGTTTTTTGGATGTACCGCTGGACATGGTGGCAGATGTGCCGAGAATTACGTTAAATGATAATCGTGAATTGACAGTGGAAAATTACAAAAGCATTGAGGGGTATGAGCCGGAGGAAATTCGGCTAAGGAGTAAACATTACCGGATTATTATCACCGGTCGTGACCTACAGGTGGTTGCCATCACCGATGAAGAAATTCTGGTGCATGGAACCATTTGTCATGTTTCATTGGGATAAAAAGGAGTTCATCATATGCTGTTAACCAGACTATTACAATATTTTAGGGGATATTTGGTGATTACAGTGACAGGGCGGTATCCGGAACGGTTTTTGAATGTGTGTGCAAACAGGCATATTTTAATCTGGGATTTGTTTTCCTGTTCTCAGACAATGATGCGTTGCTGCATCAGTAACCGTGGGTTTCGCATGTTGCCAGGCATTGTAAAAAAGACCGGTGTACGGGTAAAAATTGTGGAAAAAAAGGGTTTTCCCACTCTTGTAAAGCGTTGTAAAAAAAGAATGTGGTTTGCCGTGGGTCTGGGTGTTTTTTGTCTGCTTTTAATTGCTTTAAATCAATTTATATGGAAAATTGAAATTGTGGGTTGTGAGACGGTTTCGGCATCTCATGTAGCACAGCAGTTGTCAGCGTGCGGATTAAAAGTCGGCGCTTTTCGTCCGTTTTTAAATGAAAAAGAACTGCAAAACAGAATGCTGATTCAAATGCCGGAGCTGGCCTGGCTGTGGGCTGACAAAAGTGGCTCTAAGGTAACGGTGCAGATAAAGGAGAAGGTACTGGCACCGGAGATTTTTGACGTGCATGCTTTTTCTAATATTGTGGCTGCTAAAGATGGCGTCATTGATTCCATGATTGTGAAAAGCGGTGTGCCCATGGTGGCCTTGGGTGACACAGTCAGTCAAGGGGATATCTTAGTGAGTGGGCTAATTGTCAGTGACAAGGGTGTTGACCCCCGCCAGGTGCAGTCGGAAGCGGAAATTTATGCACGAGTGTGGTATGAAAAAACCAAAGCATTTTCACTTTGGAGCCCTAAAAAGAATGAAACAGGAAAAGTAGAAAAAAAATATACCCTGCATTTATTTGGATGGAATTTAAATTTGTTTTTTAAAGAAGATACCCGTTTTTCAGAATTTGCAGAAGAAACAAAGGAGCATGAGTTGAGTCTATTTGGCAGATATCTGGGTGTGGGACTCACCGGAAGAACCTTTCGGGAGGAGGTTACGACCTATGAAAAATTGTCACCGGAAAGCGTGGCAGAAAGCGGAGCTTTAGAGATTAAGGCGGTGATGGATGAAGAGGCTGCAGCCAATGCATCACAGACGGAAAGCCGAACGAGCTACGAGATTTTAGACGAAGATACCATAGAGATCACCGTGGTGGCAGAATATCTGGAAAATATTGCACAAAAGGTGTATTTGCAATAGACATTGGGTAAGGGAAAAATTTAACAGACAAAAAAGAAGCCGAAAACCTAGGTTTTCGGCTTCTTAAATTTAGCGATTAAATTATTTGTTGATAGCGGAAACAACGCCGGAACCAACAGTTCTGCCGCCTTCACGGATAGCGAAACGCAGACCTTCTTCGATAGCGATCGGAGTGATCAGTTCAACTTCCATGGAAACGTTATCGCCAGGCATGCACATTTCTGTGCCTTCGGGCAGTTTGATAACGCCGGTAACGTCAGTTGTTCTGAAATAGAACTGAGGTCTGTAGTTGTTGAAGAACGGAGTATGACGTCCGCCTTCTTCCTTAGTCAGGACGTAAACCTCACCCTTGAAAGCAGTGTGGCACTGAATGGAACCGGGCTTAGCCAGAACCTGTCCTCTTTCGATTTCGTTCTTCTGAACACCACGGAGCAGAGCACCGATGTTATCGCCGGCTTCAGCCTGATCCAGAAGCTTTCTGAACATTTCAACGCCGGTAACAACGATTTTTCTAACTTCTTCAACCAAACCAACCAGTTCAACTTCGTCATTAACCTTCAGAGTACCTCTCTCAACACGACCGGTAGCAACAGTACCACGACCGGTGATGGAGAATACGTCCTCGACGGGCATCAGGAAGGGCAGGTCAGTCTTTCTTTCCGGAGTCGGAATATACTCGTCAACAGCAGCCATCAGCTTCAGGATGGATTCATATTCAGGAGCGGAAGTGTCGTTAGAAGCACATTCCAGAGCCTGCAGAGCAGAACCGGTAACAATCGGAGTGTCATCGCCGGGGAATTCATACTCGTTCAGCAGTTCTCTGATTTCCATCTCAACCAGCTCAAGCAGTTCAGGATCGTCAACCTGGTCAGCCTTGTTCATGTAAACAACGATGTAGGGAACGCCAACCTGTCTAGCCAGCAGGATGTGCTCTCTGGTCTGAGGCATGGGGCCGTCAGCAGCAGATACAACCAGGATAGCACCGTCCATCTGAGCAGCACCGGTGATCATGTTCTTAACGTAGTCAGCATGTCCGGGGCAGTCAACGTGAGCGTAGTGTCTGGTATCAGTTTCGTACTCAACGTGAGCGGTAGAAATGGTGATACCTCTTTCTCTTTCTTCAGGTGCACCGTCGATCTGATCATATGCTTTGAATTCTGCGCCGCCGGTTAAGCTCAAAGTCTTAGTGATAGCAGCGGTCAAAGTGGTCTTACCATGGTCAACGTGACCAATGGTACCAATGTTAACGTGCGGTTTGTTTCTTTCGAATTTAGCCTTAGCCATTAGATTAGCCTCCTATTTTTTAAATTTAATAAATTTTAATTTAATAATAATATTGTACAAAATTTTTCAGGAAAAATCAAGTATTTTACAAAACTTTTCCTTATGCCTCTTTTTTGGTTCTAGAGGTGATAATCTGTTCCTGAATGCTCTTAGGCACTTCCTCGTAGTGACTGGGCTGCATGGTATACTGACCACGCCCCTGTGTTCTTGAACGCAGGTCGGTTGCATAACCAAACATCTCAGACAGAGGAACAAAAGCAGAAATTGCCTGTGCACCAGGACGAGCCTCCATGCCCTGAATCTGACCACGACGGGAGTTTAAGTCACCCATAACGTCGCCCATGTATTCCTCAGGAACAATAACGTCAACCTGCATGATGGGCTCCTTCAGCACGGGGTCACCCTTCCGGCATGCGTCTTTAAATGCCATAGAACCGGCAATTTTAAACGCCATTTCAGAAGAGTCAACTTCGTGATAAGAACCGTCATACAGTGTAACACGAACGTCAACTACATTGTAGCCTGCCAGCACACCGGACAGCATTGCGCCCTGAACACCGGCATCAACAGCGGGGATGTATTCCTTGGGAATGGCACCACCGACAATTTTGTTGACAAATTCGTAGCCACTGCCAGCTTCTAAGGGTTCAACCTTCATGAGAACATGACCATACTGACCCTTACCACCGGACTGTCTTGCATATTTGTTTTCAACGTCAACAGGCTTGCGGATGGTTTCTTTATAAGATACCTGAGGTTTACCAACGTTAGCCTCAACCTTAAACTCACGCAACAGTCTGTCAACAATGATTTCCAGATGCAACTCACCCATACCAGCGATGATGGTCTGACCGGTTTCTTCATCGGTGTAGGTCTGGAATGTGGGATCTTCTTCAGCAAGCTTTGCCAGAGCGATGCCCATTTTTTCCTGACCTTCCTTGGTCTTGGGTTCGATAGCGACACGGATAACCGGGTCGGGGAACTCCATAGACTCCAGAATAATCGGATGACCGGGATCACACAGTGTGTCACCGGTGGTGGTATTCTTAAGACCAACAGCAGCGGCGATGTCACCGGAGTAAACCTTGTCAATATCCTTTCTGTCATTCGCATGCATCTGCAGGATACGACCGATACGTTCCTTGTTATCCTTAGTGGAGTTTAAGATGTGTGAGCCTGCGTCCAGTGTACCGGAATACACACGGAAGAAGCAAAGCTTACCAACGAAGGGGTCAGTCATAATCTTAAATGCCAGCGCTGCAAACGGCGCATCATCAGAAGAAGGACTTTCAACCTCTTCGCCATCTTCATTGATACCACGGATAGCAGGAATGTCGATGGGGGAGGGCATATACTCTACGACAGCATCCAGAAGCTTCTGAACACCCTTATTTCTATAAGAAGTACCGCAGAGAACGGGCACCATTTCGTTTGCAATGGTTGCCTGACGAATTGCCTTTTTGATTTCTGCCTCCGTCAGTTCTTCACCCTCTAAATATTTTTCCATCAGTTCTTCACTGGTTTCAGCGACAGATTCAAGAAGAGCACTTCTATATTCTTCAGCCTTGTCAGCCATATCTGCAGGAATATCTTCCTCGCGGATATCTTTTCCAAGGTCATCGTAATATACATATGCTTTCATATTGATCAGGTCAATAATGCCTTTAAATGTGTCCTCAGCACCGATTGGCAGCTGAATGGGCACTGCATTACAATGCAGGCGGGTCTTCATCATATCAACAACGTTATAAAAGTCTGCACCCATAATATCCATCTTATTTACATAAGCCATACGGGGAACTTTATAGTTGTCTGCCTGACGCCAAACTGTTTCAGATTGCGGTTCAACACCACCCTTAGCACAGAAAACTGTTACACTGCCATCGAGGACACGAAGTGAACGCTCAACTTCAACAGTAAAGTCAACGTGACCGGGTGTATCAATAATATTGATTCTATGGTTCTTCCATTGTGCGGTGGTAGCCGCAGAGGTGATGGTAATACCACGTTCTGCCTCCTGCTCCATCCAGTCCATCTGAGAAGCACCCTCATGGGTTTCGCCAATCTTATGGATACGACCGGTGTAGAACAGAATACGCTCTGTAGTGGTTGTTTTACCAGCATCAATGTGAGCCATGATACCAATGTTTCTTGTTCTTTCCAAAGGAAATTCTCTTGCCACAATCTTCCTCCTTTCTTCGAAATTCGAATTATTATCTGTTTACAAACCAGATGTTTACCATCTGTAATGTGCAAATGCTCTGTTGGCTTCTGCCATCTTATGGGTGTCTTCACGTTTTTTAACAGAAGCACCGGTGCCGTTCATAGCGTCCATGATTTCAGCGGCTAAGCGCTCTTTCATGGTCTTTTCGCTTCTCTGACGGCTATACAGTGTTAACCATCTCAGACCCAAAGTCTGTTTACGTTCAGGACGCACCTCCATGGGCACCTGATAGGTTGCACCACCGACACGGCGAGCCTTAACCTCCAATACAGGCATGATGTTGTCCATAGCCTGCTTGAAAGCTTCCAGCGGTTCCTTGCCGGTTTTTTCTTTGACAATGTCGAAAGCACCGTATACAATCTTTTGAGCTACACCCTTTTTACCGTCTAGCATAATGTTGTTGATCAAACGGGTAACAACCGTACTTGCGTACAGCGGATCGGGCAGTACCTCTCTTTTTGCGATAAAACCTCTTCTTGGCACTTTTCTTCCCTCCTTCATTAATTTGAATGAAATCACAGGTACTCGGCCGGTTTGGCCGTTTGTGCACAGTCCAAATACAAAAGAAACAAATCAGTTCTTTTCGTTCCGGTACCAGCACAGATGTGATTTGATTGCGAATGCGTTATTATTTCTTAGGACGCTTCGCACCGTACTTTGATCTGCCCTGCATGCGGTTTGCAACACCGGCGGTATCTAAGGTACCACGAATGATGTGATAACGAACACCAGGCAAATCCTTAACTCTGCCGCCACGAATCAGCACAACGCTGTGTTCCTGCAGATTGTGACCGATACCGGGGATATAAGCCGATACCTCGATGCCGTTTGTAAGACGTACTCTGGCAAGCTTACGCAGTGCGGAGTTCGGCTTTTTCGGCGTCATGGTCTTAACTGAGGTACAAACGCCACGCTTTTGAGGCGAATGGGTGTCGGTAGTTTTCTTTTTCAGTGTGTTGAGGCCCTTCAAAAGAGCAGGAGCCGTTGACTTTTTCACTGATGTTTCTCTACCTTTTCTCACAAGCTGGTTAAAGGTTGGCATGAACTGATTTCCTCCTTTCTGATGTCATGTTAAAAGCAGGCAGAATTCTCCCTGCAAATTATATCAAAACAACGGCACAAGTCGCCCCTACGTCAATGCCGCAGGCGCGCCCTAACTGTTGCTTTGTATCAAAATAAGTGATGGGGACCAGCTTTTCACGGCACAAGCTCTCAAAGGGCTCACGCACATGAGGTGCTGCATCCTGTGCTACATAGGCTTTTGCAACCTGCCCGGTTGTCACAGCCTCAGTTGATTGTTTAATTCCAATAAAAAGACGTTGGCCTTTCAGGTCGCCATCCATTTTTTTCACTCCGTAGTGCGGTGCAGGGCAGTGCCTGACCGTATTTTGCACCGACGGATAAAATCCGCCGGCGCATGCATACTAAATTATTATATCATAGTTTGGACAAAGTGTCAATATAAAATTATTCGTTTTCTGCTTCGCCCTGTTCAGGAACAATGTTTGAACCGATATAGTCGCTATTATCTAAGATGAAGGAGTTGTATGCCTCTTCTGCCTCAGCAGAAACAGGACGGTCGATTCCGGTGTTCTGATACTTGGGCATACCGGTGCCGGCAGGAACCAGCTTACCGATGATAACATTTTCCTTAAGACCAACCAGCGGGTCAATCTTACCCTTGGTAGCTGCCTCGGTCAGGACACGGGTGGTCTCCTGGAAGGAAGCTGCCGACAGGAAGGAATCTGTTGTCAGTGATGCCTTGGTGATACCCAGAATGATTCTTGTGCAGGTTGCAGGCTGAAGACCCTTTTCACAGAGTTCTGCATTGGTTGCCTCGAACTCGTTGATATCAACCAGTGAGCCTGCCAAGAAATTGGTATCGCCGGGTTCTTCAATTTTAACTCTCCGCAGCATCTGACGGACAATGACCTCGATGTGACGGTCGTTGATGTCAACACCCTGGAGACGGTAAACTCGCTGAACTTCCTGAATCAAATACTGCTGAACAGCGGAAACATCCTTAATACGCAGAATATCGTGGGGATTAACGCTACCTTCTGTTAATTCGTCACCCTTTGTCACGATATCACCCTCAGCCACCTTGATTCTGGAACCGTAGGGAATGAGGTATGTCTTAGCATCACCAATTTCATCATCAGTGATAACAATTTCACGTTTTTTCTTATTTTCAACAATAGCTACCTTACCGCCGATTTCTGCAATGATTGCCAGACCTTTTGGCTTTCTGGCTTCAAAGAGTTCTTCAACACGGGGCAGACCCTGTGTGATATCATCAGCCGTTGCAACACCGCCGGTGTGGAAGGTTCTCATGGTCAGCTGTGTACCAGGCTCACCGATGGACTGAGCTGCGATAATACCAACAGCTTCACCCACAGGAACCGTATCGCCGCTAGCAAGGTTGGAACCGTAACACTTAGCACAGATTCCCACTTTTGCCTTACAGGTGAGAACAGAACGAATGACAGCACGCTGAACCCCTGCATCAACCACTTTTTTAGCCAGTGCTTCGGTAATCAGTGTGTTAGCCGGAACAATGACCTCTCCGGTTTCGGGATGGACAATGTCTTCTAAGGCATAACGTCCGTTTAAGCGGTCGAACAGACCTTCAATCAGCTCTTTGCCGTCACGAATATCAAAGACCTCAATACCCTTGTCGGTGCCGCAATCATCCTCACGAATGATAACCTCCTGGCTGACATCAACCAGACGACGGGTCAGATAACCAGAGTCGGCGGTACGCAGTGCGGTATCAGCCAGACCCTTTCTTGCACCGTGAGAGGAGATGAAGTATTCCAAAACGTTAAGACCTTCACGGAAGTTAGCACGAATGGGGATTTCAATGGTTTTACCGGAGGTATCGTTCATCAAGCCACGCATACCTGCCAGCTGACGAATCTGGTTTTGGCTACCACGGGCTCCGGAGTGTGCCATCATGTAAATCGGGTTGAATTTATCCAGATTATCCATCAAAGCCTTGGTAACTTTATCATTGGTTTCGTTCCAGGTTTTAATAACCATGTTATAACGTTCTTCGTCAGAAATCAAACCACGTTTATATTTCTTTGTGATTTTATCAACAGCTTCTTCAGCCTCGGCCAGATACTGAGTTTTGGCTTCCGGCACCTTCATGTCGCTGACACTAACGGTGATGGCACCCTGGGTGGAGTATTTATAACCCAAAGACTTAATCCGGTCTAAAACCTCAGCGGTTTTAGTTAGTCCATGAACACGAATGCACTTGTCAACAATTTTTCCAAGTTCTTTCTTGGTGGTCAGGAAATCAACCTCCAGCTTAAGAAGGTTTTCCGGATTGGTTCTGTCAACAAAACCTAAATCCTGCGGAACAGCCTCGTTGAAAATCAAACGGCCCACGGTGGCATCAATCATGCCTTCGTGCATCACGCCGTCAACTTCCTTCTGCACGCAAACCTTGATGGGTGCGTGAATACCAACAACGCCATTGGCATAAGCCAGAATGGCCTCGTTGGTGTTAAAGAAGGTTTTGCCGGTTCCGGGTTCCTCTGCATTATCAATAGTCAGGTAATAAGCACCCAATACCATATCCTGCGTGGGAACAGTAACGGGTCGTCCATCCTGAGGTTTGAGCAGGTTGTTAGCAGAGAGCATCAGGAACCGTGCTTCTGCCTGTGCTTCGGGGGAGAGGGGCACGTGAACAGCCATTTGGTCGCCGTCAAAGTCAGCATTGTATGCGGTACATACCAAGGGGTGCAGTTTTAAAGCACGGCCTTCAACCAACACCGGCTCAAAAGCCTGAATACCCAGTCTGTGCAGGGTTGGTGCACGGTTTAAAAGAACGGGATGTTCTTTGATAACTTCCTCTAAAACGTCCCACACCTCAGGTTTCACACGCTCAACCATGCGCTTTGCACTTTTAATATTGTGAGCCAGTCCGTCGTTGACCAGCTTTTTCATAACAAATGGTTTAAACAGCTCAATGGCCATTTCCTTCGGCAGACCGCACTGATAAATCTTCAGCTCAGGGCCTACAACGATAACGCTACGGCCGGAGTAGTCAACACGCTTACCTAACAGGTTCTGACGGAAACGACCTTGTTTTCCCTTTAACATATCAGACAGGGACTTTAAGGGACGGTTACCGGGACCTGTAACAGGACGGCCTCTGCGGCCGTTGTCAATCAAAGCATCAACAGCCTCTTGCAGCATTCTTTTTTCGTTGCGGACAATTATTTCGGGTGCGCCTAAATCTAACAATCTCTTTAAACGATTGTTCCGGTTAATCACACGGCGATACAAATCGTTTAAATCAGAGGTTGCAAAACGGCCACCGTCCAGCTGCACCATAGGACGCAAGTCAGGCGGAATAACCGGAATAACATCCAGAATCATCCATTCCGGTTTGTTGCCGGAAAGACGGAAGGATTCCACAACCTCAAGACGCTTTAACAGGCGCACTTTTTTCTGGCCTGTAGCACCCTCTAAATCCAGCTTCAGTTCTTTAGACAGTTCCTCAAGGTCAATTTCCTGCAACAGCTCTTTAATGGCTTCAGCACCCATGGCAGCACGGAATCTGTCACCATATTTTTCAGAAAATTCACGATATTCTTTTTCAGAAAGAATCTGTTTTTTCTGCAGCTCTGTACGGGCACCGGGTTCAATGACAACATAAGATGCGAAATACAGAACTTTCTCCAGCATTCTGGGTGTCATATCAAGGAGCAGACCCATACGGGTGGGAATACCCTTAAAGTACCAGATGTGAGAAACAGGTGCAGCCAATTCAATGTGACCCATGCGTTCGCGGCGCACACGGGAACGGGTTACTTCAACGCCGCAACGGTCACACACAATGCCCTTGTGGCGAATGCGTTTATATTTTCCACAGTGACATTCCCAGTCCTTTTGTGGGCCAAAAATCCGTTCGCAGAACAAACCGTCCCGCTCGGCTTTTAAGGTTCTGTAGTTGATGGTTTCCGGTTTTTTCACTACGCCTCTGGACCACACACCAATCATTTCCGGTGATGCCAGACCGATTTTAATTGCTTCAAATGAATTTTCAGACAACCGATTCATCTCCATTCTGAAATTTTTGCCGCATGTCGTTGCGGCTCGTTCGTTAACAGGTGGCTTTACAGCAAGTCAAGATCGTCTACAAAATCGTCTTTATCGTCGCCTAAAGCAACCTCGAATTCATCGTCTAAATCATCGTCCGGGTCATCTTCCAGTTCGCTCTCCAGCTCTTCATCGTCGGGGAGAAGGTCACCGTCATCAAAATCGCCGTCTGCTTCGTCAAATTCATCGTCTTCGCCAAGGTCAATGTCAATGAAAGCAGCGTCGTCTTTTATGGTCAGACCCATTGAGGATTCTTCTTCCTCCTCGGAAGAATCCTTCAGATGGATTTCGTTCATGTTTTCATCCAACGCCCGAATATCAAGACAGAGGGATTGCAGTTCCTTAATCAATACCTTGAAGGATTCGGGAATACCCGGTTTTGGAACACTGTCACCCTTCACAATGGATTCATAAGTCTTCACACGGCCAACAATGTCATCGGATTTTACTGTCAGAATTTCCTGCAGCGTGTAAGCGGCACCGTAAGCCTCCAGAGCCCAAACCTCCATCTCACCGAAACGCTGTCCGCCAAACTGTGCTTTACCGCCCAGAGGCTGCTGTGTAACGAGGGAGTAGGGGCCGGTGGAACGGGCATGAATCTTGTCGTCAACAAGATGCGCCAGTTTCAGGATATACATAATACCAACGGTAACCCGATTATCAAAGGGTTCGCCGGTTCTGCCGTCATACAGAATGGTTTTACCATCTCGGTCAAGACCGGCTTGTTCCAATGTGTCCATAATATCAAATTCGTTTGCACCGTCGAAAACCGGTGTGGCAATTTTCCAGCCAAGCTCTCTGGCGGCACGACCCAAGTGAACTTCGAGCACCTGTCCAATGTTCATACGGGAAGGAACGCCCAGAGGATTCAGCACGATTTCAAGGGGAGTACCATCAGGCAGGAAGGGCATATCCTCTTCCGGCAGAATACGGGAAATAACACCCTTGTTACCATGGCGGCCTGCCATTTTATCACCCACAGAAATTTTACGCTTCTGCGCGATATAGCAACGAACCAGCTGATTCACACCCGGTGGCAGCTCGTCGCCTTTTTCACGGTCAAAGACAATAACGTCAACAATGATACCTGCTTCGCCGTGGGGTACACGGAGAGAAGTGTCACGCACTTCACGTGCCTTCTCGCCAAAGATGGCCCGCAGAAGCCGTTCTTCTGCGGTCAGTTCGGTTTCACCCTTGGGTGTTACCTTGCCGACTAATATGTCACCAGAGCGAACCTCGGCACCAATGCGAATGATACCACGTTCGTCCAAATCCTTTAATGCATCTTCACCAACGTTGGGAATGTCACGGGTGATTTCCTCGGCACCCAGCTTGGTGTCGCGGGCCTCGCACTCATATTCTTCAATGTGAATAGAGGTGAGAACATCGTCTCTCACGAGCTTTTCGCTAATGAGCATAGCATCTTCATAGTTATAACCTTCCCAGGTCATAAAACCAATGAGAATGTTTTTACCCAATGCAATTTCGCCCTGATCAGTGGAGGGACCATCTGCAATGATGTCACCCTTTTTCACTTTATCACCCTGTTTTACGATGGGCTTCTGGTTAATGCAGGTGCCCTGGTTGGAACGGGTGAATTTAATTAATTTATAGTTAGACAGTTCGCCTTTTTTGTTTTTGATTACAATTTCATCACCGCAGACCTTAGCAATGACACCGTCTTCCTTTGCCAGAACAACCACACCGGAATCTTTAGCGGCTTTGTATTCCATGCCGGTACCGATGATAGGCGACTGGGTTTTGAGCAGGGGCACTGCCTGACGCTGCATGTTTGCACCCATCAGAGCACGGTTTGCGTCATCGTTTTCCAAGAAGGGAATCATAGCGGTAGCAACAGAAACCACCTGCTTGGGAGAAACGTCCATAAAGTCAATCTGAGAAGCTTCGACTTCTAAGATATCGTCCTTATAGCGGGCAGCAACTTTCTTGCTGACAAATTTGCCGTTTTCATCCAGTGCTTCGTTTGCCTGCGCAATGATATACTGGTCTTCAATATCAGCAGTCATATAAATGATTTCATCGGTAGCGGTGCCGGTTTCTTTATCCACCCGGCGGTAGGGCGCTTCGATGAAGCCATATTCGTTGATTCTTGCATAGGTAGACAGAGAAGAAATCAAACCAATGTTAGGACCCTCAGGTGTTTCAATGGGACACATTCTTGAATAGTGAGAATGGTGCACGTCACGAACCTCGAAGCCTGCACGGTCACGGGACAAACCGCCGGGACCCAGGGCAGACAATCTTCTCTTATGAGTCAGCTCAGACAGGGGATTCAACTGATCCATGAACTGTGAGAGCTGTGAAGAACCGAAGAATTCTTTAATGGTAGCCACAACAGGACGAATGTTAATCAAAGCCTGGGGTGTTACCACGTCTAAGTCCTGAATGGTCATACGTTCACGAACCACACGTTCCATACGGGAAAGACCAATACGGAACTGGTTTTGCAGCAATTCGCCTACGCAACGCAACCGACGATTGCCCAAATGGTCAATGTCATCAGTGGTTCCGATGCCATAAAGCAGACCAATCTGATAGTTAATAGAAGCAAAGATATCATCAATTGTGATATGACGGGGGATTAACTCGTCAATCCGGCGGCTGATAGCCTCACGAATAGCGGTTTCATCCTCATTTTCTTCCAGAATCTCATTTAATACATTCAGGCAGACTTTTTCATGAATGTTCATGTCAGAACAATCAAAGTCCACATATTCAGACAAGGTAACAGTACGATTTGAAAAGACCTTAATGGCTTTTCCGTTAATGTCAAGAATAACCTCGTTGACACCAGCAAGCTCAGCCTGTTCGGCCACTTCCTTTGAAATATACTGGTCAGCAGCCAGCAACACCTCGCCGGTGCGGGGGTCGGCAATCGGCTCTTTAGCCGTGAAACCGGTGATACGGGCAGCGATGCCCAGCTTTTTGTTGAACTTAAAGCGACCGACCTTTGCCAGGTCATAACGCTTGGGGTCAAATAAAAGACCCATTAAAAGAGAACGTGCGCTTTCTACTGCCGGCGGTTCACCGGGACGCAGTTTTTTATAAATTTCAATTAATGCTTCATCCTGAGATTGGATGGAGGCACTTTTCTCCAACGTATTCAAAAGCGCTTCGGTTTCACCGAAGAGGGATAAAATCTGGTCGTCAGTAATAACCCCCAATGCACGAATTAACACAGTAATGGGGATTTTTCTGGTTCTGTCAATGCGAACAGACAGAATGTCGTTAATGTCATTTTCATATTCAAGCCAAGCACCACGGTAGGGAATGACAGTAGAGCTGAACAGCTCTTTACCGGTTTTGTCGTGCTCCATGGCATAATAAATGCCGGGAGAACGCACCAGCTGGCTGACGATAACACGCTCAGCACCGTTGATAATAAAGGTTCCCTGGTCAGTCATCAGCGGGAAATCACCCATAAAGATTTCCTGCTCTTTCACTTCGCCGGTTTCTTTGTTAATCAAACGGACACGAGCTTTTAAAGGCGATGCATAGTTGGCGTCCCTCGTTTTGCACTCCTCGACGTCGTACTTCACCTTATCTTCCAGCTTGTAATCGATGAATTCCAAAACCAGATTACCCGTGTAATCTGTGATGGGAGAAATGTCATGAAAAACCTCTTTCAAGCCCTTGTCTAAGAACCACTGATAGGAATCCTTCTGGACTTCAATCAGGTTTGGCATGTCCAGGACTTCGTCGATTTTCGCATAACTCATTCTGACATTTTTTCCTAACTGGATCGGATGCACCATTACCTAGATCACCTCATTTATTTTTTTCGAACAATTATGTATTGTTGTACAATGCAAAAGCATAATAACCCTATTATTACTTATAATGCAATTTATAATATTATCATAGTCAAGTAAATATGTCAAGCCTTTTTTTGAATTTTTCTTCCAATTTTTGAATTTCTTTTGTTTACATGATAAAAAATCAGTAAAATCTTAAAAAAACAGGCTTTTTACCTTTATAAATTATACATCTTGTGTTACAATGAGAAAAGGAAATAACAAAATCGGAGGTTTTCATGAAGAAAAGATACCTTTTTTGGGTCATTGTGATTTTAGGTTTTTTGCTGGGCGGGCAACGGGTGTTGGAGAAACCGGCTGTGGTGCAACCGGAAGGGAGTCTGGCAGTTTCTTATATTGATGTGGGTCAGGGAGACAGCACCTTTATTTTGTTTCCCGGCGGCAAAACGGCACTCATAGATGCAGGGGAAGCAAATTACGCTGACAGAGTTATTTCTTATTTGGAAAAAAAAGGTTGCCAAACCATTGATTATTTGATTTGTACCCACCCCCATTCTGACCACATCGGTGGTATGAAACAGGTGTTGGAGACTTTTTCGGTGGGTGAGGTGTATATGCCCAAGGTGAGCCACACCAGCAGAACCTATGAAAATCTGCTGCAGACCATCAAACGAAAAGGGTTATCCATTAAAGTCGCAAAGGCTGGCGTTGTGATAGAGCCGGAGGCTGGGGTGGTTATAACCATGGCGGCACCGGTTTTGGAAGAATATGAAGAACTCAATGACTATTCGGCGGTGATACACCTTGCTTATGGTGATACTTCTTTTTTATTCACCGGTGATGCGGAGGTTTTGTCTGAGGGAGACATGCTACAAAGCGGTCAGCCTCTTGCGGCAGATGTGCTGAAAGTAGGTCATCATGGTTCATCCACTTCTACGAGTGAAGAATTTTTGCGAACTGTTTCTCCAAGGTATGCCGTAATTTCCTGCGGTGAGGGAAACAGTTATGGCCACCCTCACAGAGAAATATTGCAGTTATTACAGGAGTGGAATGTTAAACTCTACAGAACGGATTATGACGGAACAGTGGTTGCATACTCAGACGGAAAGAATATTACTTTTATAGAAACGGGGGCATAAGCATGCAATATATTGTAGATAAAATTGAAGGAGAATGGCTGATTTTAGAAGGGGATGAGGATGAATTTTTTCAGGTTCCTAAAACACTTATTCCGGAAGCTCGAGAGGGCGACTGTGTTGAAATATGTATTAATGAAGGAGAAACAAAAAAGCGGCGGGAGAATGTCCGCCGGCTTTTGGAAGAGTTGTTTGAAGAGTAGAACATGGTGAAAAGGCAAGCTATTCATTTTTAAAATGACCTTTCACTTCCTGCCAAAGCTCCACCAGCTTAAAAGAGGGCTTAATGGTGATGGTGTCGCTTTCGCAAATCATGGTAAAGGTCTCAGGGCTGACAGAGCGGCGCAGCTCATCTAGGGCGGTTTCTTCTAAAACACCGGTGGATTCGCCGGTGAAGCACAGAGGCGGATACATCATACACCACCAGTTTTGCCCTCTGCCTTCGCCGATGATAATGCGGACAGCGTTATAGGTTCCGGCGGGCAGAGTCAGGTTTTGATAGGTCTTTTGCGGAAAGGGAAAATATCCTCTCTCTATGGTCACGGTATAATCATAACCATTTTCACGGATTTCTGCCTGAGAAACAGAAATAATGTCAGAATCGGTGAGCATTTCAGGATTCTGTGCAGAAGAGGCCAGTATCCGGTCACGAACCTTGAGTTTTAAGGCCTGGTCTTCTTCAGAATCGCTGTTTGCCAGAATATGCAGCCGGACAATGCCGGAGGTGAGTTCCTTGGCCACATCCTCTGAGGCAAAGGCCCAGGTCAGGGTTAACAGAAAAGCAGCAAGGAAAGCAAAGATAGCAGTTTTTTTTCTCATGTTTATCATCTCCTGACAACAGTATAGACAAAAAAGTTTGCTTTAAACCCTGTAATTTTAATAAAATTACCCTTGCATTTTTATGCACTATATTGTATAATAATACGAAGTGAAACAGGAAAGGACGATTTAAATGGTAAAGGTTGGAATATTGGGAGCCACAGGCTATGCCGGCAGTGAGCTGGTGCGGCTGCTGTTGCAACATGGCGGTGTAGAACTGACTATGTTGACCTCAAAAAGCTATGAGGGACAAAAGATGTCGGAGGTGTATCCGGCACTTAAGGGTGTTTGCGATATGGTGCTTTCCTCTCCCGACCCGGAAGAGGTGGCAAAGCGTTGTGACTTGGTGTTTACTGCCCTGCCTCATGGTGCTTCTAAAGAGGTAATTCCCAAGCTATATGAGTTGGGACTCAAGGTTATAGATTTATCCGGAGATTACCGCTATAACGACCAGGCGGTGTATGAAGCTTGGTATAATCAGCCTCATTCCTCACCGGAACTGCTTGCTGAGTCGGTGTATGGTCTGCCGGAGTTACATAGAGAAGACATTAAGAAAACCCGGCTGGTGGGAAATCCCGGCTGTTACACAACCTGTTCTATTTTGGGTCTGGCTCCTTTGCTGAAGCACGGGGTTGTTGATACGAAGCATATTATTATTGATGCAAAATCCGGTGTATCCGGTGCGGGACGGGGTCTTGCCGTGGATTACCATTTTTGTGAATGCACCGAAAATATGAAGGCTTATAAGGTGGCAACCCATCGGCATACCTCAGAAATTGAGCAGGAGCTTTCTCTCCTTGCCGGCAGTGAGGTTATTTTATCTTTCACACCTCATCTTGTGCCCATGAAACGGGGTATTTATGCAACGATTTATGCTGATTTGAAATCGGAAACAACCAATGAAGAGCTACTGGCTCTTTATCATGAATTTTATGATGGAGAACCCTTTGTTCGTCTATACGATAAGGGACTGCCGGAAAGCAACCATGTTGCAGGCTCTAATTTTGTTGATATTGGACTGTGTGTGGATCAGCGTCTTGGCCGTGTGGTTGTGGTGAGTGCAATTGATAACCTGATTAAAGGTGCGGCCGGTCAGGCAATTCAAAATATGAACCTGCTGTGTGGCTTTGAAGAAACCCAGGGTTTGACAGCACCGGGATTTTATCTGTAAAAAAGGAGAATATCAATGCAAGAACTGATTAAAAAGGCAGGGATTTTGATTGAGGCCCTTCCTTACATTCAAAAATTATATAATAAAACCGTTGTCATTAAGTATGGCGGTAATGCCATGATTAACGACGAGCTCAAGCACTCTGTTATGGAGGATGTAACGCTACTGAAATATGTAGGCATGCATCCTGTGGTGGTGCACGGCGGCGGGCCTGACATCACAGCGGCACTGAAAACCTATCAGATTGAAAGCAAATTTGTGGGCGGTCTTCGTGTGACAGATGCTCAAACAATGGCAGTGGCACAAATGGTGCTGGTGGGCAAGACCAATAAAGAGGTTGTTTCTCTTTTGAATCAATATGGCGGTAAGGCCGTGGGCATCTGTGGTATTGACGGCAACCTGATTGAATGTGAACCTCTGGATACAGATGCTGATGGTAATCCGGTGGATTTGGGTTATGTAGGCAAGATAACCAAAATCAATCAAAAGCTGCTCCTGAATCTGACCAATGATGAATTTATTCCTGTTATTGCACCCATTGGTGTAGATAAAAACGGACAGAGCTATAATATTAATGCAGACACAGTGGCCGGTGCCATTGCCTCAGCAGTGGGTGCAGAAAAGCTCATGTTCTTAACAGATGTAGAAGGCGTTAAAGACACTGAGGGCAACATCATTTATGCCATGACCGGAGATAAGGCATCTCGCCTTATTGATGACGGAACCATCAGCGGCGGCATGATTCCCAAGGTTCGTGGTTGCATTGAGGCAGTGAACCAAGGTGTTAAGCGGGTGCATATCATTGATGGACGTATTCTCCATTCCATTCTGCTGGAAATCTTTACAGATACCGGTATTGGCACCATGTTCACAAAAGAAGATTGATTCATAATACGTTTACATAATTACCATGGATTTGCACTTGCAGTCCATGGTATTTTTATGTTATACTAATTCATGGATATAAAAATCTATATCCAAATAGATATATAAAAGAGGGGAGGAGAAGCGTGATGATAAAACGATGCATACTTTTTGTGTTGCTGACGCTTTTGCTGGCGAGTTTAGCGCCTGTTTCAGCATCGGAGGACATAAACTTTGACACACCCATTACTTTGACTGTTAATGATACGTTGATTAAAATGGACACGGAGCCATTTTTATATCGGGGCACGACCTTTGTGCCTGTTCGTTTTGTCAGTGAGGCCATTGGAGCCCACAGTGTCACATGGGATAGTGCCACTGATACGGCTGTGATTCAGCATGAAGGCAAAACCATCCGCCTGCCCAAGGGTAAAAACGGTGGCTATGTCAACGGCACCTATGTGGCCGTAGAAAACGGCATTCAGCTGGTGGATGACCGGTTGTTTGTGCCGGTTCGGTTTGTTTCTGAGCAGCTTGATTGTCAGGTTGACTGGATTTATGAAACCTACACGGTGGATATTACCAAGGCAGGCATCACTGTTCCTGCGGCCCTTGTGGGCAGCCGCAGTTATACAGATGATGAAATTTACTGGTTGTCAAAAATTATTCACGCAGAGAGTCGGGGCGAACCCATGAACGGAAAAATTGCTGTGGGTAATGTGATTCTGAACCGTGTGGCAAGCACAGCATATCCCAATACCATTTACGGTGTTATCTTTGACAGAAGACACGGGGTGCAGTTTTCACCGGTGCTGGATGGCTCCATTTATCATGACCCATATGGCGACAGCATTATTGCTGCCAAACGTGCCCTGAGCGGCGAGGATGTGGCGGGGGAAAGCTTGTTTTTTCTCAACCCTAAAACCGCTCAAAGCTTGTGGATTCCTAACAACAGACCATTTTTCATGAGCATTGCCAACCATGATTTTTATCTTTAAATGTAAAAGGGGCTGCAGCAAAGCAAATCGTTTGCTACAGCCCCTTGGCTATTTTTTATTGAGCGAGCGTCATATATTCTGTCAGCGAAAAGCCCAACAGGTTATCCAGCAAAATGACATTTTTGGGAATGGTGATCTTTTTGTCTGTCCTGTTGTTAAAATTCCGCTGGCTGCTGCCGATGTTCACTGTATAAACCGTTCTGACGGCTTCATTTTTAGGAACTGTCGGGTCGGTGGAGTCTACTTTGTACAGCACTTCGGATTTAACCGGCACACCGCCACGTACAGTCACTTTTAAGGTTGTTTCCATCTTGGTAGCCTCTAAAATTTCTTTCTGTGTGGCGAGTTCTGCTTCTGTCATCGGGGTTCCGGCGGCCTTGGCCGTGAGCTCAGTCATTTTCAGCATGTTGTTGATATATGCCTCTTGATTCAGGGTGTGGGTCCAAACCTCAGAGCCGTCCCACAGGGTTGTCACCTTTGTCAGGTCATTGTGATAGGTATTTGCCAGCGTTGACACTAGTAGGTCAATAAAGGCAACACTTTGGGTGTAAAGCATGTCATCCCCCAGAATCAAGGCTTCATAGTAATCCCAGGCTGTTTCTTTGGAATTAGCCAAAATATTACGATTAACATTCATATCGCCTGAGAGGAGTTCTGTCAGAGGAATTTTCACATAGTTGCTGCCGATTGTGTCGGCAAGTTCGTCCAGGTCATAATCCTGCATAATTTTTAAAATGCCGCTGCTTTTTATATATAGATTTCCTTCAGCGTCAACAATCGTGTCTAAGTCAATTTTTTGGGGTTTAGCAATTTTATTGATAGTGTCGGGGTCAGCTTCTTCGGCAAGAAAAGTTTTTAAAGGCGAAAGGTCAGTTTCTAAAAGAACATAGGAGCCGGTGTTTTCGCCGTCAAACACCTCGGTGCCTGAAAGAATCAGGTTCAGCCTCAAATTTTTCCCGTCAGGGCCGTAAAGACTGATGCTGATGTTGCCGGAGGAATTGCTGGAATAACCATTTTCACTATGCATCGGTGCATCTAAAAGCATGGTGAGCAGAGCGGAGCATTCTGCAATTTCCTGCTTCCATTCCTTTGTATCAATAATAACCACCTCACGGTAGTTTGAGTTCCAGTTCACCTTCAGGTTCATGCTTTCAGCAATAAAGCGAATGGGCACATAGGTGCGGTCGGAAATCAGTCTGGCGGGTTCTTCCAATATAACAGTTTTGCTGACACCGTTTTCCGTAACCGTGGCCTGGGCGTTGTCGATTACCATGACGATGGAAAGACCGTCTTTTTGGGCTGTGACAGTTCTGGTAGAAGCATCAAACTCTACTGTCAGTTTAGCACGTTCCATGATGGCTCTGGCAGGAACCAGTGCTCGGCTGTTCTGAATCATTGGCTGTGCATCGGGGAATTGAATGTTTTCACCATTGTAGGTGACTGTGATGGGCTTTTGCGCAATCAGAAGCATATCCGCCTCCATGGAAAAAACGCCAATGCAGGACAGCATCATGATGCAAGCTATTAAAATGCTAATTATTTTTTTCATCAACGAAGTCTCCTTTCTGACGACTTATACGTATAGCTATTGTATCATAAAAAAAATGGAAATACAAGAAAAATATGCTTGCATTTCCCATGGAAGTGTAGTATACTGTAAACATCATATAATTTAATCATGTAACGAACTTCAGGGCAGGGTGAAAATCCCGACCGGCGGTAATGGTCTTAGAACCGAGCCCGCGAGCCGCAAGGCAGATTTTGGTGCGATTCCAAAGCCGACAGTGAGCGAAAGCGAGTCTGGATGGAAGAGGTTTTTGGTTAGTCTATTTGTCTGCCCTGTTTTCCGTCTGTCCGTCGGAACAGAGGCAGTTTTTTTCGGGCAAAAATCAATTCAGAGAGGATAATAAACATGAAACTTAACATCAAAACAATGACAACAACAGCACTTTTGGCAGCCGTCAGCATTGTGGTTTGCTATTTTGAAATTCCGGTTGCTCCTGCGTTTCCGTTTTTAAAGTTGGATTTTGCTCAGGTGCCCCTGATTCTCTGTGCCATGCTCCTGGGCGCAGGTGCAGGCATTTTTGCTCAAATTATCAATGCACTGATTGCATTGGTTATCACCGGCACGGCCAGCGCCGGGGTGGGAACAGCCTTTAATCTTGTGCTGGGCGTGGTTTTTGTGTTGCTGTATAGCGGAATGAAAAAGCTATTTCAGCGTTATCGATTCCATAGCTGGATTGCACTGGCTATCAGCAGCCTGTTAACCATTGTTTTGGCATGCCTTTTAAATTATGTGGCTGTTGTGCCGATTTATAAAATGATTGGCATGGTTCCCCAAAGCTTCGATGCGGCTTACTTTGTCATTGGCGGTGCTCTGCCTCTTAATTTAATTAAATGGCCGGTGAATGCTGCTTTGGCCGGTGTGCTTTATCAGGTCGTGCGGCGTTATTTTCGATAATTGAATTAAACTAAGCAAAGACAGAAATGTTTTTTTTGTTTCTGTCTTTGCTTAGTTGAGTGGCACGTAATTTTTAAACAAAATACAATTGTTCGATTGTATTTTGCCCAAGCAAGAAAAAAACTGTTTACAAACAGAAAATGTTGTGGTATAATATATTCTCGTTGGGAATAATTGAATATTTGCACCTTTAGCTCAGCTGGTAGAGCACCTGACTCTTAATCAGGGTGTCCAGGGTTCGAGTCCCTGAAGGTGTACCAGAAAAAAGCACTTGCAAATTGCAAGTGCTTTTTTCAACGAAATAAATCCTTTCAGAATCTGTGAAATGCTCTTCGAGCGTGAAATATTGCTTCGCAATGTGAAATACGCCTGTGGCGTGTGGATTTATTTCATTTCACAGAAAGCTTTAGCTTTCTATTTCACAATTTACGGAGTAAATTATTTCATATTGAGCAAAGCGAGATATTTCACTAAAAACATGTTGCATCTAAACCATTCGGTTCTTCCAGAAAAAACATTTTTCGATAATGAAAAATGTCTTTTTTCAGCTAAATTCGCTGACGCGAGCTAAATTGAACAAGTTCAGCTAAATTGCCTACGCCAGCTAAATGTGCTTCGCACGCTTAAAGGCGAATTTAATTTAGCTGCTCCGAAGGAGTTATTTAGCTATTGAACGAAGTGAGATAATTTCGCTTTGCACGAATGTGCAAAATTTAGCTAAAATTAAAATATCTCAATAGTTCTGCTTTCCCAGAAATAACATTAACTATGAAGTGTTTTTCTCCTGGTAGAGAAATCGATTTCTCAAGCAATACCATTTACATTAATGAAATGTATATAGATGCGAAGTTGAGACTAGATAACATAGAAGGACAGCATAAAAACCTTGACAAGCATATTTCGTTGTGTTATACTAAACAAAGTCAGTCATTAAGATGACAGATTGATCTATCATGAGGGTATAGCTCAGTTGGTTAGAGTGCTTGCTTGACATGCAAGAGGTCGATGGTTCAAGTCCATTTATCCTCACCAAAAAAAATCCGCACACGATTGTGTGCGGATTTTTTACTTTTGAAAAACTGAACAGGTGTGTTTAGATTTGCGGGACGCCTTTTTAAAAGACGTCCCGTAGCTTTTCTGTTTTTATTATATAAATCCAATCACAATTCCTGCCAATGCTGAGCCGAGAATATACACAATGGGGTGCTTTTTAAAAATCTTCATCAATGCAAATACGGCGATGAAAATGCAGATAGAGGGAAAATCAAAAAAGCCAACGAGGTTGCCCGCATAGGGCAGATGCACCAATGACTCTTTAACAACCGTGATGCCGGCGGCACCAATCAGCCCTGCCACGGCAGGACGCAGCCCGTAAAAGGCGGCATTGACATAGCGGTTTTCACGAAAGGCATCTAACACTCTCGCCACAATCAGCATGATGATAATCGGCGGGGTAATCAGGCCCAGTGTGGCAATCAGAGTGCCCGGCACACCGGCAGTGAGATATCCGGCATAGGTTGCCATGTTGACACCGATAGGCCCCGGTGTGGACTCGGAAATGGCAATCATATCAGCCAGCAATGCTTCGGTGAACCAACCGGTTCTGGCAGCCATATCCCGCAGGAAGGGGAGTGTTGCAAGACCGCCGCCGACGGCAAAGAGACCGGTTTTGAAAAATTCACAAAAAAGCTGTATATAAATCATTTTGCAAACTTCCTCCCTTGAATCAGAAGTCCGGCAAGTCCGGCGGCCAGCACCAGCAGAATGGGTGACAGGTTCAAAAGACAAGCTAAGAGGAATACGGCCACTGCAATGACCAACGTCGGCCAGTCTACGATGGCTTTTTTGCCTAACTTAATGACAGCATCTAAAATCAAAGCACAGACACAGGCTCTAATGCCAACAAAAGCATTCTGCACCACTGGCAAATCGGCAAAATTATTTAAAACAGCTGCAATGATTGTTATAATTATAAAAGAAGGAAACACAACGCCCAGAGTGGCGAAAATGCCGCCAAGGGTGCCTTTTAGCCGATAGCCCACCAGGGTGGCAGTATTCACGGCAATCACGCCCGGTGTGCATTGGGCAATGGCATAGTAATCTAGTAAAGCCTCTTCCGTTGTCCATTTCTTTTTGTCAACCAGTTCTCTCTGAAGCATGGGCAGCATGGCATATCCGCCACCAAAAGTAAAGCCGCCAATGCGTGCAAAGGTGAAAAACAAATCCCATAAATCCTTCATAGCTTCATCTCCTAATATCTATTCTTATATATTCTACCATAGCTTTGGCAAAAAATAAACACTCAATGAAAACAACTTGACAAATTTCTGCACAAAGACTATACTTAAATAGTAAAATTTTATAAAATCGGAGGAATGTTTCATGGCACTCCATGTAGAACTTTTGCAATATACCGGTGAGCCGGAAAAAATCATATCCGCTGCAGCCAAGCTGTGTTATTCCAGCTCCGGTGTGAAAGAGGTTTTAGAAGGACTGGACAGCGAAAGGGTGGAGAAATTTTTGAAAATGCTCATGGATTTAGGGCATGAAAGTCCCATTGAGCACGTGAGTTTTACCTTTGGTGTTGAGGGTGTGAGCCGCAGCTTGCTGGCTCAGCTGACACGACACAGGCTTGCCAGCTATTCCGTTAAATCTCAGCGATATGTCAGGGAAGGGCAGTTTGAATTTGTCACACCGCCGGCAATTGCAGCAGACGGGAAAGCTCACGCATTATATGTGGAGTCTATGAACAATGCCCAGAATACATATAACCAATTGGCAGACATTCTGTCGGAAAAATATCTGGCAGAATTTATTAAGGAAGGCATTCCTGAAAAGCAGGCCAAAAGTCAGGCGGAGAAAAAAGCCATTGAAGATGCCCGCTTTGTTCTGCCCAATGCCTGTGAAACTAAGTTGATTATGACCATGAACGCCCGAAGCCTGATGAATTTCTTTCATCATCGCTGCTGTAACCGTGCCCAGTGGGAAATTCAAGCTCTTGCTAATGAAATGCTGCGTTTGGTTCGCAGTGTGGCTCCCACACTGTTTTCCTTGGCCGGACCTTCCTGTGTGGCAGGCCCTTGTCCGGAAGGGAAAATGACCTGCGGAAAAGCGGCTGAAATGCGGAAAACCTACCGCACACAGGAGGACTGAGCATGGGTAAGCTGATTGTGATTGAGGGTGTGGATGCCAGCGGCAAGGCCACTCAGACAGAGAAACTGTATAACCGGTTGCTGGGTGAAGGGTATCACACAAGGCAAATTTCCTTTCCTGATTATAACAGTGATTTTTCTGTACCTGTAAAGCGATATCTTGCCGGTGATTTAGGAAAAAATGCTGAGGATGTGAGTCCTTATGCCGCATCATTGTTTTATGCCATTGACCGTTATGCAAGCTATAAGCGGGATTGGGGTGCGTTTTACCGGGTGGGTGGCGTTTTGGTCGCAGACCGGTATGTCACTTCAAATCTGGTGCATCAGGGTGCTAAAATCAAGGGCGATAAGCAGGCGTTTATTCAGTGGCTCAGTGAGCTGGAATATGAAAAACTGGAGCTACCAAAGCCGGACCTGGTGCTGTTTTTAGATATGCCGCCGGCCTGTGCACGCCGGTTAATGGCGAACCGTGCCAATAAAATCACGGGGGAGCAACAAAAAGACATCCACGAGCGTGACCCGCAGCATTTAGACCGGGCCTATAACAGTGCCATGGAGGTTGCCTCTGTTGCCGGGTGGCAGATTGTGTCCTGTGCGAGGGGTGAAGAAATTCGCTCCATTGATGAAATCGGGGAAGAAATTTATCAATTAGTGAAAATGAACATTGAGCATTCATGAGAAAAAAAGAGTAAAACGAAGAAAATAAAACTTTGAATAAACTATTTTAATTTTTTTAAAAAACCTCTTGACAAAAGGTTTAACATAGATTATAATATTGAATGTTGCATTTTGGAAATAATGATTAGAAGATACAGGAGGTAAAAGATTTATGAGTACATTTATGGCAAAAGCTCATGAACTGCAAAGAAAATGGTATATCATAGATGCAGACGGCAAGCCCTTGGGCAGAGTGGCAGCACAGGCAGCAGCTATCCTTCGTGGTAAGCATAAGCCCGAATTCACTCCCCATTGTGACTGTGGCGACCATGTGATTATCATTAACGCAGCAAAGGCTGTTTTAACAGGCAAAAAGCTGCAGCAGAAACATTATTACAGACACACAGGCTATGTTGGCGGTTTAAAGGCCGTTCGGTATGACAAGCTGATGAACGAGCGTCCTGCCTTTGCAATGACTAAGGCTGTCAAGGGCATGCTGCCTCACAACACCTTAGGTGCACATGCTTTAACAAGATTGCGGGTTTATGCCGGCGATACTCATGAGCATGCTGCTCAGAAACCGGAAGCCTGGGCTTTCGAGATTAAATAAGGAGGATTGTGAGAAATGGCAGAATTATTTTACGGTACCGGCAGAAGAAAAAAGTCCATCGCCAGAGTTAGACTGGTTCCCGGTCAGGGAGATATCACGGTTAACAATCGTACATTAGATGATTATTTCGGTCTGGAGACTTTAAAAGTTATTGTTAAGCAGCCTTTGGTTGCAACTAAAACAGAGGGCAAGTATAATGTGCTTGTTAATGTTGTCGGCGGCGGTTTCACCGGTCAGGCCGGCGCAATCCGTCACGGTATTGCAAGAGCACTGTTAGAGGTTGATGCAGAAACCTTCCGTCCGATTTTGAAGAAGGCCGGTTTCCTGACACGTGACCCGAGAATGAAGGAAAGAAAGAAATACGGCTTAAAAGCCGCTCGTCGTGCTCCTCAGTTCTCAAAGAGATAATTATTTTATCTACAAAACCCCACAACCATCAAGGTTGTGGGGTTATTTTTATCTTTCGTGCCACGAATCTGCCACAAAACAAGCTATGTTATACATTATGTAACGCATTAGAAACGGTCTTTGCCACTCTTACTCTGACTTCAGCATACATATGAGCATAGACCTTCGAAGTCGTCTCGACTGATGCGTGTCCCAGGTGAGCAGACACATTCTCAATATCTTCACCAGCGAATAATAACAAAGATGCGTTTGTATGTCTCAATCCGTGAATAGTAAGATTATGGTTAAGATTAAGTTCTTCCTTGTGTGCCTCTATAAATCTTCTAAACTGTGCATTAAGTAAACTTCTGTCATACCAATGTCCGGTGCAAGACGTAAAAACCATGTCAGGCTGTTGCCAAGCATTACCTACTATTTCTTTCTGTTTATCCTGCTCATCTTTGTGTCTCTTCAAAAGTTCAACAGCAACATCATCAATAGCTATGGTACGAGTGCTACGAGGTGTTTTGGGAGTTGATAGAAACCAAGTATTATTTGCATAAGACAACGTCTTGTCAATAAATATAGTTTTATGCTCAAAATCAATGGAATCCCATCTTAAACCTAAACACTCACCCGAACGCATTCCTGTCATAATCAGAAGTTTTACGATTGTAGCATTCATTTATTAATAACGGAATGCCTACTATAAAAAATGCTACTAAAATAATTGCAAGTACCCAAACCCACCAACGAGTATAAAAAGGCTTTTTCTTCATGTAAATACCTGTCTTTCTATCGTTTCTGTTCTATAAACTTCAAAGTTCTTCAGTCTTAAACGCTGTGTAGCCTTCATAGTGGTAGCTGTTGTCTATACCTTTCATATAAAGCTCACGGTCATTTATCATGTCAGTCAAAGCTGTTTTTAAGATATGCTTTATCTCAATGTCCTTGATGGGACTACGCTCCATTGCAAGCAGATAATCTTCTTTATCTACTTTGCTCCAGTCAACCACCATACCAAGTTCTTTCTTTAAGATAAGGTCAAGCCAAATACGTGTTGCTCTGCCGTTTCCTTCTCTGAATGGATGAGCAATGTTCATTTCTACGTATTTTTCTATGATGTCATCAAAGGTTGATTGATTCATGTTGCTGACGTGTTCCAATGCACTGTCAAGATACATAACAGGAGCAAACCTAAATCCGCCTTTGGCTATATTTACGTCTCTTACCACGCCTGCAAAGTCATATATTTCTTCAAACAGATATTTGTGTATAAATGCAAGAGCAGAGAACTTACCTGCTTCAAGTCCGTCAAGTAAACCTTTATCGTAAAGCTCCACAGCCTTTTTCTTGCTGATTCTTTCTTCTTCACGAGCCAATTCAGCAGAGTCTGTTATGCCAAGTTTATTTTCTAAAGCCATAATGCAACCTCCTTAGTCCTTAACATATTCGATGATGTCTGCAAAATTGCAGTCAAGTTCTTTACAAATACGACTCAAGACCTTTAAACTGACTTCCTCGTTTTTAGAAAGTCTTGCAAGAGTAGAGGGTGTTAACCCTGCAATTTCTTTCAGGTCTGTTTTTTTCATTTCTTTGTCAACCAATAGATGCCAAAGACCATTGTAACTGTATGCCATACTGATTCCTCCGAAATAATATAATAATCTATTATGTAGTATACCACATAATAGGTCTTTTGTCAATATTTTAGATACACTTTGATGTACTTTTTATCATCTTAAAAGCAAAAAAAATACCGCCAAAGCAATTACACTTTGACGGTATTTTATAAGGAGTATCTTTCGTTAACAAAATTAACGTATTTTTCCACTAAACAGCATATGAGCAAAATCCTTTGCAACCTTAGCCGCTTGCCCTGTCGTAATGCCAAAGAAGTATTCATTGTGCACCCCTTCCAGAACAACAACATTGATGTCACTGTGCTTGATATAGTCAAGTGCATGCAACAACTGCATAAACTCACTCCCAAAATCAGAAAAAGAAGAGATAATAAGTGTATCATCGTCGTTAAGCACTGTATTAAGGAACTCAAAGAATGAATCCTCACCATTTCCAGCATAGAGCTTATCAATCTCCACCTGCTCAAACATTGCTTCCTTGTCTTTTCTATCTGCCTCACTCGTAAACGAAAAATAACCTAAAGTTCTCATTTGTTCATAACCTCCATAATATATTTATCTTTCGACAGACAATATTACCCAAATGCTGAAAACTCAGCTCACGATGTAGTTTTAATGGTATATCAGATGTAGAGAATGCTCAACCACGATTGTAATCGTAATTAACGTAACCTACTTCTGCAACTCGTTCCTTACATTGTCCCAATTCACCGACTGCCATATACTTGTACGTATCCTTAACGTGTACACACTTCCAACCAAAATTATTACATAAGATTTCATTGTACAGTTCGTTTTCATAAGAGCAGACAAATATTTTAGCTTTTGCTCCTTCAAGGTTTTTCAAAACAGCTATCTGTTCTTCAACCTTACGCATTTCACGTGCTTTGTATATTTTATGACGTTTATTTTTACCACTTAAATGTGTCGGGGGGTACGGTGGGTCTGCAAAAATGAATGTTCTGCTATCTTCTTTGTATTCTTTTATAAGGTCGTTTGCATCTTTTTTCATGACAGTAACACCTTGTAAACGCTGTATCGTATAAATCTTATGCATCAACCGTCTGTGTATTTCAGCAAGTTCTGTACCTTTATGAATGCCACGAAAGGAAGTTCCTTGCCCGTTGTAGGAGAATAAGAAAGTCGCCCAAACCAAAGCACCTGCAAACACATCTTCTTGAAAATCAACAATATTCAAATACGCCTTAGAATAGTCAAAGAAATCTTTCGTGTAAGGAAGCTGATGAAGCATCCTAAGAACTTCCATGCCTTTCTCCTTATCACTGAGCAGACTAACCAAATGCACAAGTTCGTCATCCCAATCGTTGTAAATCTCAACAGGGTGACGTGCCTTGTTGAGACCGACACCCCACATACCAGAAAAGGGCTCTATATACGTATCTATATCCTTGTAAGGTATAAAAGGTCGATAGCTAAGAGTATTTCTGTTCTTTCCTCCGGGGTAAGGAGCAATTGTTATAATATCATGCATTGTTTTCGTCCTCCAATCTCTTAAGTGTAAGGTGATTTTACGAATCAATACCTTCTATACTGTTCCCGACAAAATCAAAGGAGGCGATATAAAATGGCAACAACAAAAATATGGGACATAAAAGGCAGAGTTGATAGTTTGATAAATTATGCTACCAATCCCGAAAAGACGGACGGAAATAAATATAGTGAAAAGCAAATACAAGCTCTCCACGATGTTATGGACTATGCCTCCGATGATTATAAAACGGAACGAAGCTTGTTTGTATCGGGTGTTAATACAACGCCCGATACAGAAAAACATAAAATGTACCAAACAAAGCTCCGTTATGGAAAAATGGATGGCATCGTGGCATTTCACGCAATACAAAGTTTTAAACCCGGAGAAACAACACCTGACAGAGCACACGAAATTGGCATAAAGCTTGCAAAAGAAATGTGGGGAGACAGATTCGAGGTGGTAATTGCAACACACCTGAATAAAGAACATTTGCATAACCACTTTGTAATTAACTCTGTATCCTTTGTGGATGGCAAGAAATACTATGACAACACTGCAAATTACAATAAAATGAAAAAGATTTCTGACAGGCTTTGCGAGGAATATAATCTATCTGTAATACGAAATCCAAAAAGCAAAGGAAAGCATTATGCGGAATGGTTGGCAGAGATAAACGGCTATCCCACAATACGAGGACAGATAAAGGACGAGCTTGATGGAATTATACAAGGTTCATATACTTTTCAAAGCTTTTGGACGGAACTCAAGCGCAGAGGATATGAGGTAAAGGATACAGGGAATATATAGCATTAAAACCAACATTTTCCGAGAAATATATCCGCCTTAAATCTCTTGGTGAAAATTATAGTCTTGAAGCGATTAAAGAGCGTATTATCAAGGCAAGAAACGGAATAAGGGATTTGGATACCCCTAAACCTGACTACAACGCTTGGCTTGAAAAATATGAGCCGATAAAACTCAAAGGCTTCAAGGCTCTGTATTACCATTACTTATATCTGTTTGGTAAGATACGAAAAAGGGAACCTCCGCAAAGAGTATGCTTCTACCTTAGAGAGGAGCTTATAAAATTCGAGAGATACCAAAAACAGTTTCATTTTCTTTATGATAATGATATTGAAACTTCAAGTCAGCTTATCGAGATGAAGCAAACGGCTGAAGATAGAATTTCCGAACTGGCATCACAACGGTCAAGACTATATCACAAGCCTGATGCTAAAGGCGAAATTGCGGATATAAATATCGAATTGAAAGACCTCCGTGCGAAAGTCAGAATGTGTAATAACATTTTGATTGATTCCGAGCGTGTCAATGAGCGTTATAATGAAACACAAAGACTTGAACAAGAGGCAATGGCACCCAAAAAACACAAGAAAAAAGATAAAGATGATGAACATACACGATAGAATTGGAGGAACTTGTGAAAACTATAAAAATCTATTAAATTACATCATATTTTTCTTGTTTCGATAACTTTTTATAAAAAAGATAAAACAGTTTCATAATTATCTATTGTTTAACTGTTTTAGTATTTTGAAGGCGAAATACCGGTATGCTTTTTAAATGCTCTTGAAAAATCATAAATATTTAAATAGCCCAAGGATTGTGCTATATCAGTGATGCTGCCGTAATCACTTTTCAGCATTTCCTTGGCTTTTTTAATGCGTAGTTCATGCACATACGATATTGGTGAAGTGCCCATAATTTCGGTAAATAGTTTTCTGAAATAAACAGTTGATAGATTGCAAAGATTTGCCAGAATGTCGTTTTTAATATTTTTATTATAGTTTTTAGCAATATAATCTAATGCAGGACTGATTTTATTTGTTTTTTCGGTAGGTAAATACTTTTTTTGTACAGATTGTATCAGCATCAGCAGAATGGAATATGTATCCCTGATGCTTTCAGGTTCATACATTGGTTTTCTAAGAGTTCTTTTATATTCCAGTTCCTTAAAAAGCTTTAAAAATTTTTCGCTGTTCTTCACAGAAAAACTAAAAATATCACTGTATGTAAGTTCACTTTCAAATTCAATAATTGAAAAGTGTCCGGAATGTGTACACCGCCATTCATAAGAACAGCCCTTTGGTAAAATAACAAGATTGTTTATGTCTGAGAGATAGGATTTTCCACCGGAAACATACAGGGTTTCCCCTTCATATTTGATAACAATTGCCCAGTTTGGACGATTATTTCTTTCAGTTTTTGCATTTTTTTCTGTATACATTGTAGTTGCAGAATAGACTTTGGTAATAATCAAATCTGATAAAATTTCTAAATTCATATATATCACACCTTTTGGAATAATTGTAAATCATAGAAAATATTTTGTCAATAATTTTGTAGCAAATTTGATAAAAATATCATATTTGCTATTTCGTTTTATTTTACTCTTTTGTATAATGGCATCAAGAGGTGATTTTATGAAAGTGTTATCAAAACTACAGGCACCTGCTATTGCAGGAGTTATCCGAGAAAAAACTGCAAAAGACGCAATTGCAGAAATCAAAAATTGTATGTATGACGGGGCGGATATGATAGATTTACATATGTCTTGCCTCGAAAATAGCGACACGGATACACTACGGGAAATAATACAATCTTCAAAGCTTCCGATTTTGGCTCTTAATTACAACGGCAGATATGATTGGTCGACAGCAGGCTTTTCAGAAGAGGAAAGAGCGGAAAGCTTTCTTCGTGCAGTAGATGCAGGTGCTGCCGGAATAGATATGCAGGGGTATACCTTTCACGCACCGTCAAAAGATGGTTTTTGCGGTGAGGATAAGTATTCTTTCACCAAGGGTAATCCCAAAGAAATTGTTACAGAGGAAACAATCATTTCAAAGCAATGTGAATTTATAGAAAAGATTCACTCAAAGAGTGCGGAGGTTTTACTTTCCTGCCACCCGGGTGTGCCAATGAATTGTCAGCAGGTTGTTGAGCTTGCTCTGTTTTTAGAAAAACGCAATCCTGATATTATAAAAATTGTAACAGCAGCAACTAATGAAGATGAACTTGTTGAAAGCTTCAAAACAATGGTTGCTCTGAAAAAGGAAGTAAAAACTCCAGTAAGCTATCATGCAAACGGCAAAGAGGGTAGCTTGTCAAGAATAATCAATCCCATATTAGGCGGACAGATAATATTTTGTGTTGACAGATTTTCCCAAAGCAGTACAATGGAACAGCTTGATTTAAAAACAGTTAAAGCTGTGATTGATAATATGAAAAAGATATAGTGAGGGTGATGATGGCAATGAAAAGATATGTGAACAAAACTGTAATGGTTACCGGAGGCGGAAAAAATATAGGAAGGCAAATCGCGCTTGATTTTGCAAAAGAGGGGGCAAATGTTGTTGTTTGCGACTATAATGAAAAGAATGCAGAACAGACTGTGTTAGAAATCCAATCGTTGGGTGCGTCGGCTTTACCGGCTGTTTGTGATGTAAGAGACCGGGACAAGATTTTTGAATATGTCGGAGAAGCAATAAAAAGATTCGGTGGAATAGATGTTTTAGTTAACAATGCAGGAGGAAGTGCCGGACTTTTAGGAAAGCTTACCAGATTTGTTGATGCTGAGCCTGACACACTTGATTTTGTAATTGATACAAACTTAAAGGGGGCGATGCATTGCACACAAGCCGTTCTGAAACAAATGATAAAACAAAAATCCGGGAAGATCATCAATATTTCTTCCATTGCAGCACTTTGTGGGCTTTATGACAGGGTGGATTATGCAGCTGCAAAGGCAGCACTTATAGGTATGACAAAAGCTTTGGCAATGGAGATCGGGGAATACAATATTTGTGTGAACTGCGTTTCTCCCGGTGCAATTGAACGAGATGGATATCCGATGGAACATATGACATTTCTTGGTGAAAATGGACATGGTGGAACTCCTAAGGATATTTCAGATACAGTTCTATTTCTTGCATCACAGGATTTTATAACAGGACAGAATTTTGTAGTTGATGGTGGAAGAACTTTGGGACCGGGTTGGCGTTAATTGAAAGGGAAGAATTTGATATGTTAAATAAACAGATATTTTTCACAGATGTTCATAAGGCGGAGCTTTTAGAAAATGAGGTTGGCAAGGTAAAAGAAAACGAAGTGCTTGCGAAAATGGAATACACTGTTGTAAGCGGTGGTACGGAAGGAGCCTGTAATATGGGGATGAACAATACTACACAGAAATTTCCTATGTCTTTGGGCTATTGCGGCGTAGGGCATGT